>JBNKOQ010000153.1:0-7760 GCA_050294735.1 Roseibium sp.
TATCTGATGGGAGAGACCTTCACCATTGCCGATATCATCACGGGCCATTGCTACAACTGGGCAAAGGTCGCCAAGTTCGATCTGCCCACGGACGGGCCGCTTCATGATTATTTCAAACGCGTGATTGAACGGCCAGCCCTCGTAAGGCTGATGGCCAAAACCAAAGAGGTTTCATGATCCGCGTCGCCGAAATCCTTTCCGCCGGCACCTGGGACGGTCCCGCGGCCGATACGATTGTCCTCGACCGTGAAGACCGTCACCGGCGGCGCGCGACGATGATCGGAGAGGGCGGCCTTAAATTTCTGCTCGATCAGCCCAGCGCCGCGCATCTGCGTCATGGCGACGGTCTGAAACTTGAAGACGGCCGGATTATCGAGGTTCTGGCGGCGCCGGAAGCCCTGGTGGAAATCGAGGCGGACGATATGGCTCATCTCGTCAAGATTGCCTGGCATCTCGGCAACCGGCACCTGCCAACACAACTGATGGGAACAACCCTGCGAATTCGCCGCGATCACGTGATCGAAGACATGGTCAGCCGCCTCGGCGGAAAACTGACACCGCTCGAGGCGCCGTTCGATCCCGAAGGCGGCGCTTATGGCCATGGCCAGACACACGGTCATGATCATTCCCATGATCAGGCAGTAGGTCACAGCCACCATCATACACACAGCCATGACTGAAGCCGTCTCGCCCGCAGCGCTGTATCGCCTGCTTGCCTTTCTGTCACCAGCCTTTCCGGTCGGCGCCTACACCTACAGTCATGGTCTCGAGCAAGTGATCGAGGACGGCGATGTCTCAAACGCCGCCACCCTTCAGGAATGGCTCGCCGATGTTCTGCGCTATGGCACCGGGCGCAGCGACGCCATCATGGTCAAGGAAACCATGGCCGCCGCGTCCAGCGGCGCCGGAGACACCTTGCGTGACCTGATTGACCTCGGTCTTGCACTTCAGCCCTCGAAAGAGCGCTATCTCGAATCAAGCGCTCAGGGCACCGCCTTCATCGAGGCCGTTACAAAGGCCTGGCACCCAGACGGCGAGACACCTGCCAGCCAGCTTTTCACCAATCTGCTCGGCGAAGCACATCCAAAATGGCCTTACCCGGTCGCGGTAGGGCTGACGGCTGCGGCTTGGGCAATCCCCGTCGAGGCAACGCTCACCGGTTTTCTGCATGCGTTTGCCGCCAATATCATTTCCGCCGCGGTTCGAGCGGTTCCGCTTGGTCAAAGCGATGGTCAAAGGGTTCTCGCAGCCCTCGAACCCGTGATTGCCGAGATCACAGCACAAGCGCTCACCTCCGACCTGGACGAGCTTGGCACAAGCACCTTTCTGACCGACATCGCTTCCATGGCCCATGAAACCAAATACTCGAGGTTGTTCCGCTCATGAGTTCCCTCAACGGCTCTCCCAATGGTCCCCTGCGTGTCGGTATTGGAGGCCCGGTCGGTTCGGGCAAAACAACTCTGACGGACCGGCTTTGCAAGGCGATGCGCGGCAAATACTCCCTCGCGGTCATCACCAATGACATCTACACCAGCGAGGATGCAGAAGCCCTGATGCGGTCCCAGGCCCTGCCAAGCGACAGAATTCGTGGCGTCGAGACTGGCGGCTGCCCGCATACGGCCATTCGGGAGGATGCCTCAATCAACCTTGCGGCCGTTGCCGACCTCAATCAGGCCTTTCCCGATCTGGATCTGATCCTGATCGAATCCGGCGGAGACAACCTGGCCGCAACATTCTCACCGGAGCTCGCCGATCTGACGATTTACGTCATCGACGTCGCCGCCGGTGAGGAAATCCCGCGCAAGGGTGGGCCGGGCATCACACGGTCGGATCTGCTCGTCATCAACAAGACGGATCTGGCGCCGTATGTCGGCGCAAATCTTGACGTGATGGACCGGGACGCCACAAAAATGCGGAAAACCCGGCCATTTGTCTTTGCCAACACCAAGGCAGGGGACGGCGTCCAGGGTATCGTCGACTTTATCGTGGAGAAGGGGGGCCTCTAAAGGGCCGGACGGTCTTCGCCGTTTGTTCGGCGAGACATCCGAATTCAGATGATTTCATCCTCATCGAAAAGCGGGTCGGCTTCAAGCTGGGACGACAGGCTGTCGACCGTCGCTTCGGCATTGTCCTTGCGCCGGACATCCGCGACATGGAACAGGCCGTCGCCTTCATTCACAACAGGCAGATTGGTCCGGCCAATGATAAGGCCGCCGTAATGCGCCCTGACTTCCCGTTCGACCTCTCCAAAGGGATCGGACACAATGCCCAGGAGATCCTCCGGTTCAACAACTTCACCGGTCGACTTGAACGTTCTGAGCAGACCGCCTGCGGGTGCCCGTACCCAACTGCTTGCCGAGGTCTGGATGGACGGGACCTTGGGCTTCGCAACCCCTTTGCCAGAAACCATGTCCAGCTGGCGCAGCACGCGCAAGATACCCGACACACCGGCACGAATGGCCATTTCGTCGAACCGCAACCCTTCGCCCGCTTCATACAGCAGAATGTCGACTTCCTTTTCCTGCGCGGCCTGACGAAGCGACCCTTCCCGCAGTTTCGACGTCAGGATCACAGGCGCACCGAAGGCTTCCGCCAGCGCCATTGTCTCCGGTCTGGAGGCAGACACCCGGATTTGCGGCAAATTGGTCCGGTGAATCGCAGCCGAATGCAGATCGATGCCATAATTCGACCGGCAGACAATCTCTGTCATGAAAATATTCGCCAGACGCGCAGCCAGTGATCCCCGCACGCTGCCCGGAAACGTCCTGTTGAGATCACGCCGGTCAGGCAGGTATCTTGAGTGATTGAGAAAGCCGAAAGCATTGACGATTGGAATCACCAGCAGCGTTCCGCGCATATTGTTGAGATTAGGCGCATTGAGAAGCCTCCGCGCGATCTCAACCCCGATAACCTCATCACCATGCACCGCGGCACTGACAAACATGACCGGACCGGGTCGGCGCCCATGCACAACATGCACCGACAATGTAACCGGGGTGTGATCAGACAACACACTTACAGGCAGGTCCACGGTGACCCGTGTGCCAGGAGCAATGCTGTGTTTTCCGATCTCGAATGACTTGCGGGCGGTCATCACCCCCTGCCTTTGGTCTTCGTCTTGCCGGCCACCGCATTTTTCATGATGAACTCAATAATTTTGCCCGCGACATCGATTCCCGTCGCCTTCTCGACCCCTTCAAGGCCGGGCGAGGAGTTCACCTCCATGACAACGGGGCCATGGTTCGCCCGCAGCATGTCCACGCCGCAGACATTCAAGCCCATCGTCTTTGCTGCCCGGATGGCCGTTGAACGCTCTTCCGGCGAAATCTTGATCGCCTGGGCACTGCCGCCGCGGTGCAGGTTGGACCGGAACTCACCATCCGCGCCGGTGCGCTTCATGGCCGCGATCACCTTGCCGCCAACGACCAGCGCCCGAATATCGGTTCCACCGGATTCCTTGATGAATTCCTGCACCAGGATATTTACGTTGGCTCCCCGGAAAGCTTCGATCACGGACTTGGCGGACCGTTCCGTATCGGCGAGAACCACACCGATCCCCTGCGTGCCTTCAAGAAGCTTGATCACGACCGGTGCCCCGCCAGCGGTTTTGAGGACTTCCTCGGTCATCTTCGGATCATGTGCAAAGGTTGTCACCGGCAGGCCAATGCCGTCACGCGCCAGAAGCTGCATGGAACGCAGCTTGTCACGCGAGCGGCCGATGGCGACGGATTCATTCACGGGATAAACGCCCATCATCTCGAACTGCCGCAAAACAGCCAGACCATAAAAGGTCACCGACGCACCGATCCTCGGGATCACTGCGTCATAGCCGGTAAGCTTTTCACCATTGTAGAAGATTTCCGGGCGCCGCGACGCGATGTTCATGTAACACCGCAATGTATTGATGATGTCCAGCTCATGCCCGCGCTCTTCGGCAGCTTCTTTCAGGCGCCGGTGCGAATATAGCTCCGGGTTACGTGCCATCATTGCAATTTTCATAGGCTTTCTCCCTCTGGAAAGTCTTTTTGCCGAGCAGCCCGGCCTATTGAACCGGCATCAAAACAACATTGCCGGAAACATCCGGGCGCGGTTCCCGGACAATCGGGTCTCCGGCCAGAAATGATTTGCTTGGGTTCACCAGAACCCGGCGGCTGCGAACAGCCGTCCGTCCAAGGATCATGTCGAAACCCATGTTCTCCCTGTTCGCCAGAGAGACTTCCACATGCCAGCGGTGCCGTCCGAGAACCAACAGTGTTTCGATGACCAGACGAAGCTCCGGGACACCGCTGGTGTTCTTGATCAGCCGCTCGTCAGAAATAGGCGCCTCGATTCGGACGTCCCGGTGATAGCGCGAGGCCGGAACACGGAAACACACCCATCTCGCGCCGTCCCGTTCGAATATCTCCTGATCGACAGCATGCAGCGCCGACGTCCGGGCACCAGTGTCGATCTTTGCCCGAATATCAACGACCCCGAGATTGGGCAGGGAAATTTTCTCCCGCCAGCCGATCACATCGGGAGCTCGGCCTTTGAAGTTGCCGTCAGCCGTTTTCATTCCAGACAATCCTCATTCGCCCGGCGATAATTCACGAAGCTGTTTGCGCTTGTGACAACAAAAAAACTGTCCATGTCGATCAGAACAAACCCGCGCTCAAGCAAGCACCGGGCTAAGTCCCGCACATCATCTTCATAAAGCCGGCGGCGTCCGGCAATCTCGCGTACCAGTTTCGCCGGTATACGGTACCGGCCGCCTTTTTTTCCGGCTCCACCGAAGGGTTCGTCATAAAGAGCAACCAGCTTGTCCGCTGTGCGTTCAATCATGTCGGTCGCAGCTGCCATGCTTTCCTCTATATTCATAACTAGAATTTGTCTATATATAAAAAAATTTCTGAATAGACAATATTTATGACAATTATTGAAAATACTGCCGATCACAAGACGGCTGGATGTGCTGGGATAGCGCTCCCAAACAGCAAACGAACTGCCGGACGCGGTAAAAACCGTCCCGTCTCGGGCACGTGATGAAAACCGTGATTTCAATCGCGTTCAGTTGTTTTGAAGGTGAAGAGGCCCGTTCCCAATTCAGGTTTACCGGCAATACGAACACCGGAAACCATCAAGAAGGAGCATTGATTATGACCTCAAGAAACACACTTAAGATCGCCGCTGTCGCCATCGCAGCTATCGTTTCAGGGACAGTTGCGCAGGCCGCCAGCCTGCAGCAGGTGGGAACAGATCGCGGCGGCATCCTGGTCAACCTGTCTGGCCAGAAACTGGACGCCCCACTTGCACAGCAAGCAGAAACGCAAAACAGCGGCTTTATCAATACAGGCACAGACCGTGGCGGCGTTATTCGCCCTGTTAGCGGCTCTGTACTTGATGTCCCGACTGCTCGTGCGGCAGGGCACACATCAAATGACCCCTACACCAATGTTGGGACGGATCGCGGCGGAGTGATCTTTCTCGTCAAATAATCCTGCCAACACGAGTTGAAGCGGAAAAGGGGCACTGTGCCCCTTTTTGCCGTTCAAAATGGAAAAAGCATCGAACGCGTGCCATGATCCGCGGAAAGAGTGGAACCGGTCCAAGTGGCTTGGAGGTACTTCGGCAATGATGTTCGACGGAATCAACTTAGTCTCAGTGCTCATCGCAGCCATCGTTTCCTTCGTTTTCGGCGGCATTTGGTATGGCGTGTTCGGCAAACTCTGGATGAATGCTGCCGGCCTGACAGCTGCGCAAACCAAGCCGTCGGCCTCGACAATGGGTATCGCCTTCCTCTGCCAGCTCGCGATGGCTTTTGTACTGGCAGGCGTCATCTTCCATCTTGGAGGCGCGATGCTCAAGACCGGGCTAATCGCCGCCGGCATGATCTGGGCAGGCTTTATTCTTACCAGCCAAATCGTCAATCACCGCTTTCAGGGTGCTCCCTGGTCGTTGACCTTTATTGATTGCGGCCACTGGCTCGGAGTGCTGTTCATCCAGGGGACAGCGATCGGTTTGCTAAGCTGAGCAAACTTCGACCATTGTCGAAACTACGAAAGTACCAGCGTTTGCGTATGGACGCGTTGGCACTGCATCAGCATAATGGCGTCGAAATTGACAGGTCCGTCGCACGGACGCAGACCTGCAACATGATGCCTGGGAGGTTATCGCATGTCGGACAATGTTTTCCCCGTGCCCGCAGAGGTCGCGGAACGAGCGCACGTGGATAATGCCAAGTACCTGGAGATGTACAAGCAGTCGGTTGAAAACCCGGATGCTTTCTGGGGCGAACACGGCAAGCGTGTCGACTGGATCAAGCCCTACACCAAGGTCAAGAACACTTCTTACGACTATCACAACGTTTCCATAAAGTGGTTCGAGGACGGCACGCTCAACGTTTCGGCCAACTGCGTCGACCGCCATCTGGAAACCCGTGGCGATCAGCCTGCCATCATCTGGGAAGGTGACGATCCAAGCGAAAGCAAGGTCATCACCTACAAGCAGCTACATCATGAGGTGAATGTCTTCGCCAATGTGCTGCACTCCCAGGGCGTCAAAAAAGGCGACCGGGTCACGCTTTACCTGCCGATGATCCCGGAAGCGGCCTATGCCATGCTGGCCTGCGCCCGCATCGGCGCGGTCCACTCCATCGTGTTCGGCGGCTTTTCCCCGGACAGCCTGGCCCAGCGCATCGAAGGCTGCACCAGCAAGTGCGTCATCACCGCCGATGAAGGTCTGCGCGGCGGCCGCAAGGTGCCGCTGAAAGCCAACGTCGACAAGGCCGTCGAAAAGGCTCCGGTCGACAGTGTGATCGTGGTTAAGCGCACCGGCGGCGACGTCTCGATGCAGGACGGCCGGGATGTCTGGTACCATGAGGAAGCGGATCGTGTTTCCGATCATTGCGCCCCGGTTGAAATGAACGCGGAAGATCCGCTGTTCATTCTCTACACCTCGGGTTCAACAGGTCAGCCAAAGGGTGTTCTGCACACCACCGGCGGCTATCTGGTCTATGCGTCCATGACGCACAAATATGTCTTCGATTATCATGACGGCGACGTCTACTGGTGTACGGCAGATGTCGGCTGGGTCACCGGGCACAGCTATATTGTTTACGGCCCACTCGCAAATGGCGCGACAACGCTGATGTTCGAGGGCGTTCCGACCTATCCCGGACCGGGCCGGTTTTGGGAAGTCTGCGACAAGCACAACGTCAACATCTTCTACACCGCCCCGACCGCCATCCGCGCCCTGATGGGCGCTGGCGACGAGCATGTGACGAAGACGTCCCGCAAATCGTTGCGTCTGCTCGGCTCGGTCGGCGAACCGATCAATCCGGAAGCATGGACCTGGTATCACAATGTGGTCGGCGACAAACGCTGCCCGATCGTCGACACCTGGTGGCAAACGGAGACTGGCGGCATCCTGATCACCCCGCTGCCGGGCGCCACAGCACTCAAACCTGGCTCTGCCACACGGCCGTTCTTCGGTGTCCAGCCGGCCATCGTCGATGCCGACGGCAATTTCCTGGAAGGCGCCACGGAAGGTAACCTGGTTATCACCGACAGCTGGCCAGGCCAGATGCGGACCGTCTATGGCGATCACGAGCGTTTCGTGCAGACCTATTTCGCCACCTACAAGGGCCTCTACTTCACCGGTGACGGCTGCCGGAGGGACGAGGACGGCTACTACTGGATCACCGGCCGCGTCGATGACGTGATCAACGTCTCCGGCCACCGTATGGGCACCGCTGAAGTCGAGAGCGCTCTTGTGGCTCACCC
>JBNKOQ010000154.1:0-7734 GCA_050294735.1 Roseibium sp.
GGGCCATGCCGAAGGAAAACCCTGCCCTGCACAAAGCCGCCAGATCCTTGTCGCGCAATTCCGCCCGTGGGCCTCTGACGCGCCATGGGCCAAGCTTTCGCCGCCGGGCCAGAATAACCGCTGCCTCGAAGTCCGTTGTCTCCTGGGTTTCCAGAGCACTGCTTATGATATCCGCAGAAACGCCCTTGGCGCTCAGCTTCGCGGCGATCTTGCGAGACGATTGTCCGCGGCGGCGCTGACTGGCGACCTTGCTCTCCGCGTAAGCTGTATCGTCGACCATGCCGGATTGCAGGCATTTCGATACGACGGCGTCGATCATTGGATAAAAGTCTTCAGGCACACGGTCATGGAAGCTGGCGGCACGCATGACTTTGCGCTGAAGCACCCGGCGGAGGTTTTCAGCAGAGGTTCCATAACGCTGCAGATAATGGACGGCGGAGCGTATAAGCCGCTCTTCCGTCGGCAACTTATATCGTTTGCCGGCAAGCTTCCGGCTGGACTTGTCGCGAGTTTGCTGCATTCGGCCGAGCCTAAACAAGGCTTTGCCAGATTACTACCAAATGCCGGGCACAAGTCACAAGACGAGTTTCAATCAATGACCGCCGCTGACAGCAGCCTCGGGTTTTTCGACAAAAACCAGAGCAACCACAAGAGCAAGAAACAGCCAGGTCAGCAGGAAGAATGTGTCCGCGAAGGACATGACGAAGGACTCGCGCATGACGATGTTGGATATCGTTTGCAGGCTGGCGGTTTCAGCCAGATGACCCAGGGAAGAAAAGGCACGGGACATCTGGGAAACCGTCTCGTCAACGACCGGACGGGCCGCGTTGATGCTCTCCGACAGCCGCGCGTAGTGAAAGTCCTGGCGGTTGGTCAGCACCGTGCCGATAATGGCCAGCCCGACCGCGCCGCCAAGGTTTCTCGTCAGATTGAACAGGCCCGAAGCATTCTTGATCATCGTCGGCGGCAGCATGCCAAGCGCAATATTGTTGATCGGAACCATGCAGATCATCAGGGACACGCCCCGCAGGATCTGCGGGATAAACAATTCCCAATAGTCCCAGTCATGGGTCAGACCGGTCACCATCCAGGTTCCTATAGCAAAACCGGTGAAGCCCAGTCCCATCATTAAACGCGGGTCGAGAACCTTCATCAAATTGCCGGCAATCGGAGCCGTCAGGAACATGGCCGCCCCGGTGACGAACATGGTTTCGCCGATCTGCAAGGAACTGTAAGACCGCACGCTGCTCAGATAGACCGGATAAAGATAGGTTAGGCCGTAAAGGCCGATGCCCATGGAAAAGCTGAAGATGCAGCCCATGGTGAAGTTTTTGTCGGTGAAAGCCCTGAGATCAACCACCGGCTCGCGGGCGGTAAACGCACGCCAGAAGAAAATAGTGGCGCCGGTGACCGCCAGGACCGTGTAAAACAGGATTTTCTCGCTCTGAAACCAGTCATCCCCGGCGCCCTCCTCCAGAACAAATTCCAGCGAGCCCAGAAACACGGCCATGGCAGCAAAGCCCAGCCAATCGAAGTGATCGAACAACGACCAGTCCGGTTCATCGAAATCAATCAGGGTGATTGCCGCCAGCGATACAAATATCCCCGGAACCACATTGATCAGGAATAGCCAGTGCCAGGATCCAAGCTCCGTGAGATAGCCTCCTAGTGTCGGGCCGACGGTCGGGGCAAGTGTGGCAACAAGCCCGATCAATGGGGAGATGATGCTGAATTTGCTGCGTGGGAAGATCGTGTAGGCGGAGGCAAAAACGGTGGGGATCATACCACCGCCGATAAACCCTTGAAGCGCCCGCCAGACGATCATTTCTTCGATCGTCGTCGCGGTGGCGCACATCATACTCATCACGGTAAAGCCGGCGGCGGAGGCAAAGAACATCCAGCGCGTCGAGAGCATCCGGGACAAATAGCCGGACAGGGGAATCATGATCACTTCGGCGATCAGATAGGCGGTCTGCACCCAGGCGATATCGTCCTGCGATGCGCCCAGGCCAGCCTGGATTTCCGGCAAGGAAGCCGAGACGATCTGAATGTCCAGAATTGCCATGAACATGCCGAACACCATGCACATGAAGGTGAACAGCTTTCGCCCGTCAATGCCTTGCTCGTCCGCCGGCACGGTTGCTGCGGACAAATCTCCAGTCTGCGTCATCGCCCGGATATCCTGTTACCGCAGAGCCAGGGCATCTGCTGGCAGCCCGGAACCGCCTGTGCGAGTATCGACGTCGACGACGACCGACATACCGGCGCGCAACGGGTGATCGGCGGCATCATGCGGATCAACAACAATTTTCACAGGGACCCGCTGAACCACCTTGGTGAAGTTGCCTGTGGCATTTTCAGATGGCAGGAGACTGAAGACGGAACCGGTCGCCGGAGAAATGCTTTCGACATATCCGGTCAAAACCGCCTCGGGATATGCATCAACGGAAATCGAAACCGTCGCCCCCTGAGTGATGTGATCAAGCTGGGTTTCCTTGAAATTGGCGTTCACATGAGCCTTGCCAAGGGGAACGATTGCACCAACCCGGCTGCCGGCCTGCATGAAGGACCCAACCTGAGCCGCCCGGTTTCCGAGCACACCGTCGACCGGCGAGCGAACGACGGTGAAACCCAGATCACGTTTGGCTTTTTCAAGGGATGTCTCCGCCGATTCCACGGACCGAACGGCTTCTTTCTTCTGGCTTTCGAGAACACCCACATTGGCCTTGGCCAGTTCTACCGAGGCCTTGGCCTTATCCACCATAGCCATGGCGGCCATATGGGCTGTTCGTGCTGTATCGAGGCTTGCCTGACTTGCCACACTGCTCTTCAGCAGACTTTGCTGCCGCTCGTAGGTCAGCTTGGCTGATTCCAGCTCGGCCTGTGTGGACCGCAATTCGGCCTCTGCCTGATGCACGGACGCCTGACCGGCGGAGATCTGCTGTGTGATGCGCTGAACGGCGGCTTTCGCCGTATCAAGACTGTCTTGCGCCGCCTCGACAGCCAGCCGGTAATCTCCGTCCTCGATTTCGACCAGAATATCCCCCGCCTTGACGATCTCGTTGTCGCCCTTGTGTATGCGGGAAACATAACCGGAGACTTTGGTCAAAACGGTCGTGATGTCGGCGCTGACATAAGCATCATCGGTGCTTTCGAAGAAACGTCCGTGTGTCCACCAGGAATAGCCCTCATAACCACCCACTGCGGCCCCTGCCAGCAGGATGGTCATCAGAATGCGTTTGCCCTTCCCGCTCTTCTTTGGGGAGGACGCCGGAACCATTGTTGAGTTATCAGAGGATTCGCTCGCTACCGGAGCGGTTTGCGTATCGTCTTTGCTCACAGGAATACCTTTGCAGAAGCTGCTCGAAGCAGGTAGCCATTCTGTCAAAAATTATTGACTGAACGGTTCGGTCAGTGCATTACGTAGTATATTACACTTGATAGTGCAATAGGAATTACTCCGCTCAAGAGAAAATTGGACACCTCATCCCAAAGCCGTATCATCTGGATACCGCTACGCAACAAACGGCAGGCCATGGCATCGGACTTCGCAAAAAATGCATCAATCGGGCAGACGTCCAGGGTGGAAAAGCCACTCCCCGCCACTTCCGAAAACGCGAAGCATCGGCAAATACTGGATGGCGCCCTCGACGTGTTTCGCGCCAGGGGCTACGACGGCGCGAGCATGGAGACAATCGCCCGGCAGGCAGGCGTGTCCAAGGGAACTCTCTATGTCTATTTTCCAAACAAGGAAGAGCTGTTCAAGGAACTGATCCTTCAGGAATGCAAGAACCAGCCAGAAACCTACTTGGAGGTCAGCGGTCCCGCCGGGGACATTGACCTCGATCTTAAGAGAATCTGTGTCGCCTATCTGGAAAAAATGGTGAAGCCGGCGCGCATTTCCACACTGCGTATGGTCATCGGTGCCGTCGAGAAATTCCCGGAATTCGGTGCATTGCTTTACGATGAAGGCGCGCAAATAGGCGCTCAGAGGATGGCGGGGTACCTCGAGCAGAAAATCGAAAGCGGTGAAATAAGGCGTTGCGATACGAGGCAAGCAGCCGAACAGCTTCTCAGCCTGTGCACGTCAAGCACCCTGAAGCGGGTTCTGCTGAAACAGGGGAAGCCGCCCTCACGTGAGGAGCTCCGTGCCCAGGTTGAAGCCGGTATCGACGTCTTCCTGAGTGCTTACGGCACGAAACAGGAATGAACTATTCGGGCGGTTCATCTGCCCCTAAATGCGTCTGATGATCTTCAGCCCATCGAAAGCAGGCACGACACCGTCCGGCAGCTCATCCGCCAGGGACGCATAATCGAGGTCATTGTGCATATTGGTCAGGATGGCCTTGGCGGGCTGCATCCTGTTCAGCCACATCAGCGTGTCATCCAGATTGAAATGACTGGGATGGGGGGAACGCCTAAGGCAATCCACGATCCAGGTGTCCAGGTGTCCAAAGTGATCGCAAGCCGCCTCCGGGATATCCGACACATCCGGCAAGTAGGCCAGGTCGTGAAAGCGGAACCCCAACGCGGTGATTTCGCCGTGTTGAACCTCCACCGGAAGGAAGGTCAGAACCCCTCCCTCACCCGCTATCGAAACAGGATCTCCCGCGCTCATTGGAATGCGCTCCAGAATGGGCGGGTAGGACGATCTTTCGGGGGTCTTGAAGCAATATCCGAACGCTGTATCGGCCCTCTCGAACGTCGGCTTATCCATATAGACCGGGACGCGCTTTTTATGCAGGATCGCAAACATCCGCAGATCATCGATGCCATGCAGATGATCTGCGTGAGCATGGGTGTAAAGGACAGCATCCACACTCTGAACACCGGCCTCTAGCATCTGCTGGCGTAAATCCGGTCCTGTATCGATAAGGACCGTGGTCGTGCCTTTGGACGAGGTGCGCTCAACCAGAATGGAACAACGTTTCCTGCTGTTCTTGGGATTGGAAGGATCGCAAGCCCCCCAATCGTTGCCGATCCGGGGAACTCCACCTGATGATCCGCAGCCCAGAATGGTGACCGTTAGCGTATCTCTCATGCGATGCTCGCGGGCCGGGGTACCTTCTTGAACAGGCGAAAGAAGTTCTCTGTGGTCTGGGCCGCGATCTCTTCGGCACTCACACCGCGCGTTTCAGCTAGCACCGCGGCTGTCATGGCCGTATAAGCCGGTTCATTACGCTTGCCGCGCCTTGGCTGGGGCGCGAGATAGGGCGCGTCGGTCTCCACCAGAAGCCGGTCCGCAGGCAGCTCCCGTGCAATCTCGCGAACTTCCTCAGATCGTTTAAAGGTCAGTATTCCGGAAAAGGAAACATAAAGACCCAGTTCGATGCCCTTGAGGGCCAGATCGCGGCCGGATGAGAAGCAGTGGAGTATGGCCGGGAAAGCCCCCTTCCCCATTTCCTCTTCCAGAATTGCAGCCATATCTTCATCGGCGCTGCGCGCATGGATGACCAGGGGTAATCCTGTCTCCCGAGCAACATGGATATGCGTGCGCAATCCTTCCTGCTGGGCCTCCGGGGACGCATGGTCGTAGAAATAATCCAACCCGGCCTCGCCAACGGCAACCACTTTCGGGTGTTTCGTCAACTCCAGGATGTCTTCGGCCGGAATCCCGCGTTCTTCCTCCGCATTGTTCGGATGCGTTCCCACCGAGCAATAGACATTGTCATATTGCTCGGCGATGGCCCGGATCTGATCGAACTTCCGGACCCGGGTGCAAATGGTCACCATCAGGTCAACTCCGGCCTCATGGGCGCGGGCGATAAGCTCATCCCGCTCGCCGTCAAAGTCCGGGAAATCAAGATGGCAATGGCTGTCTACAAGCATGGGATCCGGTCAGGTTCAGTCAGTATAAAAAGCAAACGACGAAAGGCTCCAGGCGTTCAGGCGCCGGCATCAGTCTCAGGTTCCACATAGCGTGGGAAAGCGCCTTCGGGCTTGGGTATATCTCCACCAGGGCTCAGGCGGTTATCTGCACCGAGTTTGGCAAAAACACGATCCTCAGGGGCAAGAGACAGATTGTCCAGCAATTTACCGGCCGCGGTCGGCGTCACTGGCTGTGCGAGGATGGCAATCTGACGGATCACTTCAGCCGTCGTGTAGAGAACCGTCCCCATCCGCTCCGGATCGGTCTTTTTGAGGGCCCAGGGCTCTTGGGCGGCAAAATACCGGTTCGCTTCGGCAACACAATCCCAGACACAAGCCAGCCCCGCATGAATTTCCTGCTTGCCGAAACTCTCCCGGCAGGTCGCCAGCATGGCATCGGCCTGGTCCAAGATTGCCTTGTCTTCTGCACTGAAGGCGGCCGGTTCCGGCAGTTTTCCGCCACAGTTCTTGAAGATCATCGACAGTGAACGCTGCGCAAGATTGCCCAGATCGTTGGCGAGATCCGCGTTGATCCGGTTGACGATCGCTTCATGGCTGTAGTTGCCATCCTTGCCGAACGGAACCTCGCGCAAAAAGAAATACCGTGTCTGATCAAGGCCATAGGCATCGACCAGATTGAACGGATCGATGACGTTGCCGATTGATTTCGACATCTTCTCGCCCTTGTTGAACAAGAAGCCATGGGCAAAGACCCGCTTGGGCAACGGCAGACCGGCAGACATCAGGAAGGCAGGCCAGTAGACCGCGTGAAAACGGATGATGTCCTTGCCGATAATATGCGCGTCGGCGGGCCAATGCCTCCAGAGCGGGTTGCTTTCGTCGGGGAAGCCAACACCGGTAATGTAGTTGGTCAGGGCGTCCACCCAAACATACATCACGTGCTTCTCGTCGCCGGGGACCGGAACGCCCCAGTCGAAGGTGGTGCGCGAGATGGACAGATCCTTCAGGCCGCCCTTGACGAAACTCATCACTTCATTGCGACGCTCGTTCGGACCGATGAAATCCGGCTGGCTTTCATAAAGAGCCAGCAGCTTGTCCTGATATTCGGACAGCTTGAAGAAATAGCTTTCCTCCTCGACCCACTCAACCGGCGTGCCTTGCGGGCCGTACCGGACGCCGTCCTCGCGGACCTCGGTTTCATCTTCCTGATAGTATGCTTCGTCCCGCACAGAGTACCAGCCGGAATAGCTATCCTTGTAGATGTCGCCATTGGCTGCCATACGGCGCCAGATCTCCTGGCTCGCCTTGTGGTGGCGCTCCTGGCTGGTGCGGATGAAATCATCATTCGTGCAGCCAAGTGCCTCAACCATTGCCTCGAACCGGTCGGAATTCCGGTTGGCCAGTTCCGCGGCTGTAATGCCTTCCTTCTGAGCCGTCTGGAGCATTTTCTGGCCGTGAACATCGGTGCCGGTCAGAAAGTAGACGTCCTTGCCATCCAGACGCTGAAAGCGCGCCATTGCATCGGTCGCAATCGCTTCATAGGCATGGCCTATATGCGGCGCCCCGTTCGGATAGGAGATGGCGGTCGTAATGTAATAGCTTTGTCGGTCGGTCATGACGCTCTTGGATATGGTGCCCGTAGGGTCTGGAAAGAAGGAGAATTCTTAATGGCGGCTTGTGCAGGAACCGGCCTGCACGATCGTGCCGGTTCAGGCGGGCATTCGCATGACCTTTGAAAGGTTCCGAAACACGTCGAGAACTACCTGTTTTCTGTCGAGATTCAACGCATCGGTATCGGCCGCCGCGCGGTTCATCTTTTCCCACATGTCGGCCCAACTGACAAGCCGTCCCGGTGCGCTGGCCGCCTCGGCCTTCATCCGGCCATGCAACCATTGCCGGGCAATA
>JBNKOQ010000155.1:0-7723 GCA_050294735.1 Roseibium sp.
CCAGTCCGAGACGGTCGTGCAGCTCCTGCAGCAGTTCGAGAAGGTTGCAGCCTGCATATATATATGTATCGAGGCCGGCAGCCGCCAAAGCAGTTTCCTGATCGCCAGGTTTGCCCGCCAGATAGAGATGATCCGCTCTAGCGGCTTTCAGCACTTTGAGCGCGCTTTCAGCTTGTTCCGCATAGATCTTGTCGGAGGACACCAGGCAGGCAACCTTCGCGCCTGACTGGCGGAAGGCATTGGCCAGATCGTCCAGGCTGTCCGCCGGCTCGCCGCCGGTGCTCTCAATACCGCCCGCGGCGAATGCATTGGCCACCCAGGTTGCCCGCGCGGTGAATTGCGCCAGTGGGCCAAGGCAGGCGAGAAAAACCACTGGAATGGACCCGGGAGCTGTGTCCACCCGGTCACGCAGGGCTTCATAAGGTGCTGACAACCGGGTTTCCAGCAAAGGCGGAGCGGTGATCGCGGGAGTCGTCGACAGGCCATGCTGCAGGATGTTGGCCAGATGGGTTCCCTTCATGAACAATTCTTGCAGGGCGGTGAAACGCTCTCCGGTTCCCGAGGCCGGGAGGGGCAGCGGAGACGGCAGGTCTTCCAGATCTTCAGGCACGTTGGGCAAAACAGCCACTGGCTTTTCCGTGAGGAGAGGGAATTCGCTGACGCCGGTGATCGGGCGTTTGCGCCGGGCGATGTCCAGATAGCGCTTGTCCCGCGTCGCCAGGATCCGCTCCTGGACTTTGCCCTGTTCCAGGGTTTTGACGATGCCGCCGTCTCTTTCAATCTCCTGCATGAAATCCCAGCCGGCATTCACCAGTGCCTCGGTGCGGGCCTCGATGGCCCCAGAGCCGGCAGCCGGGTCGGCGACCTGATGCAGCTGGCTTTCTTCCAGGAGAATCGATTGCGTGTTGCGGGCCAGCCGCCGCGCGAAGCCGTCCGGGAGCCCCAGGGACTTCGTGTGCGGCAGAACCGTTATGCTGTCGGCTCCGCCAATGCCGGCGGCAAAGGCGGCCACGGTGTTGCGCAGCAGGTTCACCCAGGGATCGCAATTGGTCAGCATCCTGTAGGAGGTCTGCATGTGCAGCCGCAGCGGCGTCTGCTCCAGCCCGCAGGCGTCCAGAATGGAGGCCCACATGCGCCGGGCAGCGCGGGCCTTGGCGATTGTGCCGACCTGGTCGGCCTCGGCCACCAATATGAAAGACAGATGCCGTTGCCAGTCCTTTATCGGAACGGGGCTGTCAGCGAGCGCGCGTATATAAAGAAGTGCCATGGCCATGGTGCAGCCAAGCTCTTGGGCTGCCCCAGTTCCGCCCCGGTGCCAGACCCGGCCGTCAATGGCATAGAAACAGGCATCTGCGCCCATATTATCCAAGGCATGAATAACGTCGCGATTCCGCTTCCATTGCTCTTCCAGCGGCACGTTAAGTCTGCCCCGCATAACGAGGTCGGCAACCGGATCGCTACCGGCATTGATCCGCACGGAGGCCGGATCGATTTTGTGCTTCTCAAGATAGGCCGTCAGCATGGCCACAAAGGCCGTATTGGCATATCCGCCCGAAAAACGGAGCTGGATAAGGTCCAGATAAACGCCGTCGAAAAGCGTTTCCATGTCGGATAGCGTATCAAGGCGCAACCCTTGCCCCTCGTCGGTGTTCCGCGCGGTGCTGAAGGTCAGATCCAGGCCGTTGGCGCCACCTTCGAGGTCTTCCCGGATCTGCCGGTTGGCCTGGACAGGATCCGGCATATCGGTACGCTGAAAAATGCACCAGGGGGTCTGCGCTGGGCGTCCCCGCCGCGGCTTCGCGTCGGGCCTGCGGGGATAGAGCGGCGCTATCTCCAGTCCCTCTTCGGTTTTACCGTAAAGGGTGCCGCGCGAAGCTCCCTTCAGGGCTTTGTCGACGGCCTCGAGCCAGGTGTCTTCCGATTCGGATAAAAAGTTTTGCGGTACATTCAGCGTCATTGAGATCTCCTGATGACCTGTTTTAGTCCGGGACAGGAAGGCAAGGCAACTCAGCACAAGGGTTAATCGCCGATCGCGGACGTTGTCATCTGGCCCGTGGCGTTGTGCTTTTTCTCAGCACTGGTTTTGCCGGGCTCTGTGAAACAATCGCATGTTTCACCCGTGAGGACCCATTTGACTCGTGACGCCACGACAGCCTGATTTTTACCAATGACATTATATTCGAAACAATTGGACAAGAAACTGGCGCAGCATGCCAACTTTGCGGTTGTAACGGTGGTGGTAGCATTTTTATTTCTAATGTAACTTATACAGAGTGCCGCATGGGAAAGTACCAGTCAAAATGGCTGGTTCCGGCAAAATGGCACGGTAACTTGAGCATAGGAGGTAAGTAATAACTGCGGAATAAACCCCATCTGCAATTCAACCTCAAAAAGTGCAAAAATGCACAGCCGGTTGAGCTGCTTAATAAGCAATCAAAGATTGCAAATATAATGGATGTGCACAATGCTTGACCAAACAGAACTGAAGAACAAACTGCGTGCAATCGCAGAAGCCAATGCAGCGCACCACGTGCTGGATATCCTTGAAGCGAACCTGCGCCGTATGGGTGCGACCCACGTGTTGGTTACGGGTCTTCCCATGCCGAACCGTCCGATCGACAATCTCGTTCACCGCTTCCGGTGGCCTGATCAGCGCAACGACGGTATCGAAAGTACTTCCCTCTCTGCAAATGACAGTGCCTTGATGCTGGGCCTTGCCTCTAACCGGGCAAAAGTCTGGACCATTTCGGCTGGCGATATGGAACATTCTGACTTGCTGGCAGCAGCCGGTGAAGGCAGCGAAGTTCTCATCGTCCCGGTTGCCGAATTGCATCCCTTCCAGGCATTCGTGTTTGCAGCTGGTCCGTCCATTCAGGCCACCAAGTGGGAATTGAATGCTCTGGAACTCCTGTCCGCCGCCGCCTTTGCCCGACTTCGGGATCTTGGTGTCGTATCCGGTCAGCGTCCAGGCGCTCTTTCGACACGCGAACGCCGGGTTCTTGAACTGACCGCCTTCGGCAAGACAGCCGGAGAAATCGCAGGTGTTCTCGACATCTCGCAGCGGACCGTTCATGCACACTTGCAAAACGCCAGTGTGAAGCTGAATGCCTCCAACAAGACCCATACGGTCGTCGAGGCGCTGCGCTACGGACAGATCCGGGTCTAACCGGACACTCCCGGTCCAGGATATGTGACCGGAGGCCATATTGGGCTCATTTGCCAGTGTCGCTTGCTGGTGACGGAGCTCTCGTGGGGGAAACGATCAAAGCGCCGACGGTCATGCGCCGACGCTCATATCCTTGAAGTCCGGATTTCTTTGCCGGACACACCGCCTTCCCTATCCTCATCGTATTATTACGCTGGATCCCTGTTGCCTGAACAGGTTGAGCAGCAAATGTATGCCGTGGCGCTCGATGTTCCTGCGGACCAGCTCGCCTTTGCCTGATTACAGCCAATCCGGACTGGCGCCGGGCAACAAAAAAGCGGAATCCGAAGATCCCGCTTTTCCGCATTCATGCTGATATGGATCAGTAGGTCATCATTGGCGGCAATTCTTTTGCCTGCTCGACCCACTTGGTAACCTGGCTTTCGCCCGGCACCTGACGCACCAGTTTTTTCGTTTCATTGACCTCGGCCATCTTGGCGGCAAGGTTTTCAGCGTTACGGTGCTTGAGTTCCTTGACGGTATCGACGCCAGCTGCTTCCAGAAGCTCGGAGTATTCCTCTCCAACGCCGCTGATGCGCATCAGGTCGGCCATATTGGCCCACTTGAGGATGCGGGCCGCGTCAATGCCGGTCTCCTCGGCGAGCGCTTTGCGGCCCTTGGGATCCTTGGCCCGCTCCAGGTAAGCTTCCGTGGTGCTGATGCCCACAGCGCCCAGCTTCTCTGCGTAAACCGGACCAATTCCCTCAATTTCGCTAATCGAATACGACATTTTCCCAGTTACTCCATCTATTCCCGTAGACTTCATTTGAGACGACTAGACGATTTGGCTCAAGCCCGGAATATTCGAAATGACTTCGTCTACCGTGTCATCCCCCGCTTTTTCCTTAGCATATTCGACCAGCTGACGAACAACAGATTGTACTTCGTCCATGCCAAGGCCTGCGGATGTCAATTCATTCAGCGCGCCCATGGCACCCATTCCGGGGATCATGCCGCCCAGGCCACCCAGAAGGCCTCCGGCTTTTTTCCCGGCCTCATGCCCGGCCACCAGCTCCGCCGCGCCGGGGAGAGCGTCGAAAATCTGCTGCATCTTGTCCGCCGGCCCCTCTTTGTTGAGAAAATTCAGGATGATGGCGACGGCGCTTCGTGCCATATCGTCGCTGATGCCTGTTGCGGACATGATACGGGTGATGAGCTCTTCCATGCTGGTCTCCGGGTTTTGCTGGCCAGATCAATTGGCAGCCAGATAAATTGGTGGCAGAAACTTTCAGCCTAAACTGTCACTGGGGCTATACACTGTGTCATGACTTGGCGTCGACGGTAACTTGGCGCAACGAGGCAGCTTTTTCGCCGCAGCTGATGTCTGCGGACACTTACGGGACTTTTGGGGGCAAAGCGGAATGGACAGCATTTATATCGGCGGCAGCGGCAAGGACGAACAGCTCCTGCTGAAGCTGGCAAACCGGCACGGGCTGATCACCGGTGCGACAGGCACGGGGAAGACGGTCTCACTGCAAATTCTGGCGGAAGGCTTTTCCGCCGCCGGAGTGCCGGTTTTCTGCGCCGATATCAAAGGCGATCTGTCCGGTATTGCCGCAGCTGGGGTGGAGAAGGATTTCCTGGAAAAGCGTGCCGCCGACATCGGATTTTCGGAGCGCTATACCTATGAGGCCTTTCCGGCGACCTTCTGGGATTTGTACGGCGAACAAGGCCATCCGCTGCGCACCACTGTCTCGGAAGTCGGGCCGTTGCTGCTGGCCCAGCTGCTTGAATTGAACGACACCCAGGAAGGGGTGCTGAACATCCTCTTCGAGCTGGCCGACGATGAAGG
This sequence comes from Roseibium sp., assembly GCA_050294735.1. Classification (GTDB taxonomy): domain Bacteria; phylum Pseudomonadota; class Alphaproteobacteria; order Rhizobiales; family Stappiaceae; genus Roseibium. The sequence continues at coordinate 4,998 of JBNKOQ010000155.1, forward strand.
GCTGCTGCTTCTGGACCTGAAGGATCTCAGGGCGATGCTGGCTCATGTCTCTGACCGGGCGGCGGAACTGTCGCGGCTCTACGGTAATGTGTCGAAGGCCTCCATTGGCGCGATCCAACGGCGCCTGCTGGTGCTTGAGCGTCAGGGCGGGGACCATCTTTTCGGCGAGCCCGCTCTCGATATCCGCGACTTCATGCGCACCGCCCACGATGGCCGCGGCAGGGTCAACGTGCTGGCCGCCGACAAGCTGATGGCGGCTCCCAAACTCTATGCGGTCTTCCTGTTGTGGCTCTTGTCGGAGCTTTTCGAGGAGCTGCCGGAGGTTGGCGACCCTGAAAAACCGAAACTGGTGTTTTTCTTTGACGAGGCGCATCTGTTGTTCAACGGCGCGCCCAAGGCCCTGATCGAAAAGGTGGAGCAGGTGGTTCGTCTGATCCGCTCCAAGGGGGTCGGGGTTTATTTTGTCACGCAGAATCCCCAAGACGTTCCTGAAACCGTTCTCTCCCAGCTGGGCAACCGGGTGCAGCACGCCCTGCGCGCCTTCACGCCGCGCGATCAGAAGGCCGTCCGGGCGGCCGCCGAAACCTTCCGGCCCAATCCGAAGCTGGATACGGAGCAGGTGATCACCGAACTCGGCGTTGGTGAAGCGCTGGTGTCCACGCTGGAAGGCAAGGGCATTCCGTCCGTTGTTCAGCGCACTCTGGTGCGCCCGCCATCGTCGCGTCTTGGACCGATTACCAAGGCCGAGCGCCGGGCCCTGATCCAGTCCAGCGCCATTTTCGGCCTGTATGAGCGAAGCAAAGACCGGCAATCGGCTTATGAGATTCTGGCGCAGCGTGCCGAGGACCAACAGAGGCTGGAAGAAAAACAGCGCCAGAAAGAAGAGCGCCAGGCAGAAAATCGGGGCGAGCCGCGCCGGACACGCTCCGGATTTCAGCTGCCCGAGTTCGGCCGTGACGACCGGCCACGGCGGGACAGCGTTGCCAAGCGTGCCAGCCGGCGCAGCAACCGGGACAGTGTGTTGGAGGCGGGTATGAAGTCAGCGGCCAGGAGCCTTGGCTCGTCCCTCGGCCGGGCTCTCGTGCGGGGGCTCCTGGGCTCTCTCAAACGGGGGTTCTGAGAAATCGCGGTGAGCGATTCTGGAAAGGAACGCACACGCAAAGTGATCCATTGTTCTCCCCATAGCGTAATCAGGACCAAATCGAACAGGTGTCCTGATGAACGCTGCGGTAAGAGCCACTCACAGTTCGGAACGTGTAGTGCCCAAATTGACGATTGAGGATCAGGTTGACCTGATGGATCGCATGGCCCGCCATGGCGACCGGGAGGCCTTTTCGGAGCTCTTCATGCACTTCGGCCCCAGGCTCAAGGCGATGATGATCCGTTCCGGTGCGGACTCAGAGGCCGCCGAGGATCTTGTGCAGGATGTGATGATGACCGTTTGGCGCAAGGTTCATCTTTATGTGCCCGAGCGCGGTGCGGTCAGCACCTGGATCTACAGGATAGCCCGAAACGCGCGCATCGACCGGCTGCGGCGGGGAACCTCACAGTCATACGTTGATCTGGACAATCTGGAACTGGCCGATGACGCCGACAACGGCGAGGACATGACCTACGCCGCCCAGCGTGACAAGCACGTTGCCGATGCGCTTGCGGATCTGCCTGGTGAACAACGCAGCATCATTGAATACGCGTATATCCAAGATATGTCTCAAAGCGAAATCGCATCAAAACTGGAACTGCCATTGGGAACCGTCAAGTCGCGGATGCGCCTTGCCTACGGCAAACTCAAGGGAAAACTGGAGGGGCTGCAATGACCGTCCCGCATCACCATCTCGATCACGCCACCTTGCTGCGCTATGCCGCTGGTGACCTCGACGAAGCCTTTGCCGCTATCGTCAGCAGCCATATCGCCATGTGCGGCAAGTGCCGGCAGGCTCTGCGGGATGCGGAAGCCATCGGTGGCGACCTTCTGGAGCAGTCGGACGCTGCCACGCTGTCCGGTGACGCGCTTCAGCGCCTGTTGGGCGCCATTGCCATGGAGGACGGCGACAGGCCGGTCACGGCGCCGCCGCAAGCCGATGAAACGGCTGCGTCGGATATTCCCGCGCCGCTCCGTCGTTATATCGGACCTTCGCTGTCCGGAATTCCCTGGAAGAGGCTTGCCCCCGGTGTCAGCCGGCACAAGGTCCCGCTGACCACGGATACAGGGTCAGCGCTCTATCTTCTGAAGATCGCCCCTGGAAAAGCCGTGCCGGAACATGGTCATGGCGGTGCGGAAATGACCCTGATCCTGTCCGGATCCTATTGCGACGACCTGGGCCGCTTCTGCCCCGGTGATGTGGCCGACCTGGACGAGCACGTCGAGCACCAGCCGAAGGTGGAACCCGGCGCGCCCTGCATTTGTATCGTCGCGACGGAGACGACGACCCGCTTCAAAGGTTTCTTCAGCCGCTTGCTGCAGCCCCTGGTCGGCATTTGATCCGATGGGCAGAGCAGGCGGCGCATGGGGAACTGTCTGGATCACGGGAGCCAGTTCCGGCATCGGCCGGGAGCTGGCGCTGCTGGTTGAAAGTGAAGGCCGTTGCGCTCACGTCGCGGTTTCGGCGCGCTCGAAAGACGGTCTTGAGGCGCTTGCCGGCGCGGCGGATGCGATCAGGGCTTTTCCCGTCGATGTCACCGATGCCGGTGCGGTCGCGGAATGCGTGGCGGGGATCGAGCGGGAG
>JBNKOQ010000156.1:0-7695 GCA_050294735.1 Roseibium sp.
GCACTCTCATTGCCACCAATTAGGTGTTGCGGCCTAGAGCCGCTTTTCGAAGAAAAAATCAGGATAAGGATCGTCGTTGAAGCGGTCGATTTCCTGCCAGCCACTGTTGCGGTAGAGACTGACCGCCTCCGGCAGCTTGGAATTGGTATCCAGCCGCAACACCTCAATGGACAACGCCCGCGCCCGGTCTTCGATCTCCAGCATGAGACGCCGCGCCATGCCAAGACCGCGGGCCGCGGGAGAAACCCACAGGCGCTTGATCTCCGCATAACCATAATCCGTGCCCTTGAGCCCGACACAGCCAAGCGGCAGATCGTCCGACATAGCCACCAGAAAACTGCCCCGCGGAGGCAGCATGTCCTGGGCATCCGGGTCTCGTGACATCGAAACATCGAACCCGGCATCAAACCTGCGGTTCAACTCCGAATAATATTCCTCCAGGCAATAACGCGCCCGGTCGCTGCGCGGATCGGTCTCCGTCAGGCACCATCGCGCCCGCCCCAAAGCCGAGGCGATCAAATCCATCGCTTCAAGCAACGCCTCCGGGTGGGCATGACCGGCAAGCAGCTGCTCGGCACGCTCATCGGAAAGCCGTTCGTATTCGGCAAACTCCGCCGCCCCCTTGTCCGTCAGGCGGGCCAGACGCCTGCGCGCGTCCTCCGGATCCGGCATCAGGGCGATCAGCCCCTCCTCCTCAAGGCCCCGCAAAAGACGGCTCATAAGCCCGGAGTCGAGCCCCAGATAGGACCGCACGGAAGCAACATCCGTCCGCCCGTGACCGATGGCATTGAGCACGCGGGCTGCGCCCAGAGGGCGGCCACGGCCAAGGAAAGAGGTATCCAGCGCACCGACCTCTGAGGTGACGGCACGGCTGAAACGCCGGAAACGGGAAATATCATCAAGCATCATTTATCTGACTTTAGTCAGCTAATTTGCTTTGTCAAGCCGGGTCAAACGCTGCCGTCGCTCCCTCGCAGGCAGAAAACAGCCTGACAACCCACTGAAAAAACTGCAGGAAACATAACCCGGCGTCCTGGAGCCTCAACATCAGTCGTTAGAGCCGGCCTCCTCCAAAGCGGCATTCAGTACCTTTGCCCACTCTTTCGACCAAAGCCCGAGCGGTACAAGCTGATCATACAGGGCCTTTCCCATGCCCGTTGTCACATAGCCATGTTCATCGCGGGTCACAAACCCAGCCTGACGCAACTCGGCCAATCGCTTGTTCAAGACAGCCGGGGAAATCGTCTCGCATTTGTTCTGAAGGTCCCGGAATGTCGAAGGTTCGTTTTCACGCAGGGTCCATAGAACGCCCATTGCCCAGCGGCGTCCCAGCAAATCGAACAAAGCCATGATTGGCGCGCCGCTTTTGGAGCCTCGAACCGGGGTTCCCGGATAAGGAAAATCAGTCATTACCTACTCGCTATTTTTTTCATAGCAAAACGCCTGTTTTCTGCTATCGTTTATATAGCACCCCATTGAGGAGAAGGCGATGAACATTCATTTGTGGATGGCTTTTGTGGCTGCGAGCACAGCCTTGCTGGCTTTGCCGGGGCCAACAATTACTGTTGTCATCGGCCACGTCATTGCAGGCGGCAAGCGCAGTGCCCTGGCAACGGTGCCCGGTGTGGTCCTCGGCGATTTCACCGCAATGACAGCCTCCCTTCTTGGGGCAGGCGCTGTGCTCGCGGCCTCTGCCATACTGTTCACCGCCTTGAAGCTGGTCGGTGCGGCTTATCTGATTTGGCTGGGCATCAATTTATGGCGCAAGCGGCCCGGCTCCACGCTCACAGCACGCGAAGGAGTGCCGCGCACAAACTGCGCGATTTTCTGGAACTGCTATGTGGTCACAGCTCTTAACCCGAAAGACATCGTATTCTTTGTGGCCTTCGTACCGCAATTTCTGGATCCCGCCTTGCCCATCCTGCCGCAGATGGCAATTCTGGAACTTACTTTCCTGACCATGGTCGCAGCCAACATCACCCTCTGGTCTCTGGCCGCCGGTCAATTGAGAGCTAGCTTCGCCCGTCCCGGACGCGCCAAGACCCTCAATCGCCTAAGCGGCTCGATCCTCATCGGCGCTGGTGTTCTAACGGCACGGGCCTAGAGCGCTGAGCTATCAATGCATTGAGATGGGCAGAAAGCCCGTCTCCCCATGCCCTACCCTTTCTGCTAAACCTTCGCCACGACCTATTGCGCTGCGGTATCTTTGATTGTATACACCTGCACACAATAGAACACGCACCCGGAATGAGGCCCCTCCCATGGCGAAGATCAAGGTAGCGAACCCGGTCGTCGATATCGACGGCGACGAGATGACCCGCATCATCTGGCAATTCATCAAGGACAAACTGATCCATCCTTATCTGGACATCGACCTTGAGTATTATGACCTGTCGATCCAAAAGCGGGATGAGACGGACGACCAGATCACCATCGATGCAGCCGAGGCCATCAAGAAGCATGGCGTTGGAGTCAAATGTGCGACGATTACCCCGGACGAGGCCCGGGTCGAGGAGTTTTCCCTCAAGAAGATGTACCGTTCCCCCAACGGCACCATCCGCAACATCCTCGGCGGCGTCATCTTCCGCGAGCCGATCATCATGCAGAATGTGCCGCGTCTGGTTCCCGGCTGGACCCAGCCGATCATCGTTGGCCGGCATGCCTATGGTGATCAGTACCGCGCCACCGACTTCCGCTTCCCCGGCAAGGGCAAGCTGACAATCAAATTCGTTGGCGAGGACGGCGAAACCATCGAACGCGACGTCTTCGATGCCCCCTCCGCCGGTGTCGCAATGGCCATGTACAATCTCGACGACTCAATTCGCGATTTCGCCCGAGCATCGCTGAACTATGCGCTGATGCGCGGTGTGCCTTGCTACCTCTCCACCAAGAACACCATCCTGAAAGCCTATGACGGCCGTTTCAAGGACCTGTTCCAGGAGATCTTCGACGCCGAATTCAAGGAAGCGTATGAGGAAAAGAAGATCTGGTACGAACACCGCCTGATCGACGACATGGTCGCCAGCGCGCTGAAATGGTCAGGCGGTTATGTATGGGCCTGCAAGAACTACGACGGCGACGTGCAGTCGGACATCGTGGCGCAAGGCTTCGGTTCGCTCGGCCTGATGACCAGTGTGCTCATGAGCCCCGACGGCAAAACCGTGGAGGCCGAAGCCGCGCACGGCACGGTGACCCGTCACTACCGCATGCATCAGAAAGGCGAGCAGACGTCGACCAATCCGATCGCCTCGATCTTCGCCTGGACCCGCGGCCTTGCCCATCGGGCCAAGCTCGACGGCAACGATCCGCTCGCTGCGTTCGCCGCGACACTGGAGAAGGTCTGCATCGATACGGTGGAAGGTGGTTTCATGACCAAGGATCTGGCCCTGCTCGTCGGCCCGGACCAGGGTTGGCTTACCACCACCCAGTTCCTCGACAAGATCGACGCGAACCTGGCCAAGGCAATGGCGGCCTAAGTGTCAAAGATTTAACAGATGAAAACCCACACAGGAAAGGCGCCCAAGCGGCGCCTTTTTCGTATCCGCGATCAAAGAGCCATACCGCGGTTCACCACTGCAACTCCTGTGAAAACCGGCCTGTGCCAGCCGGACGCAGGGCACTATGCCGCGGTGGAACGGATTGAAACAGACAATTGGAAAACGCCATATGTCCTCCTGAAGAGCACACCGGAAAACCGCAAGCAGTTGAGATGACTGCCTGTCCCCACCTCCCGGGCCGGTCTATCGGAGAAAGCTGGACATGAGCAACGACACCCAATGGGCCGCGCAAACATCCGTCAAGAATGGACTGAAGGGGCGTTGCCCGCGGTGCGGCGAAGGCCATCTCTTCGACGGCTTCCTGACCCTAAAGCCGGAATGCGAGGCCTGCGGTCTCGACTACGGCTTTGCTGACCCGGCTGACGGCCCCGCATTTTTCGTGATCTGCTTTGGCTGCATCCCTGCGGTTGCCTTCGCAATCTGGCTGGAGATTGCCTACACCGCCCCCTACTGGATTCACTTGGTCACCACCCTGCCTCTGATCCTCTTGACCTGCATCCCGCCGTTAAGACCCCTGAAAGGCTGGCTTGTTGCCAGTCAGTATTTTTACAAGGCGGAAGAAGGAAAACTCGACATTCAGGGACAAGGCACATAACCGAAGCCACTCCGCTCAGCTCTCTTTCGGTTCATCCTCTTCCAGCTGGGCCTCGTTTTCCTCCTGCGGATCTGGGTCCATGGCTTCCTCTTCATCAAAAAAGCCCGGCTCCTGACCTTCCAGGCGGCTCAGAACCTTCCGTACCTCCGCCTGGGCCAGTTCAGCCTCGGCCAGATCGCCGCGTGCCCTCAAGCCTGCTTCGACCCTTTCTTCAGCCTCCCGCAAAATCTTGGCCGCCAGATCCGGCTTCCGGTCCATCAAGGCCTGAAGGGCATCTGCTTCAAGCACAAGCAGCTGGCAATCGTGGCACGCGCGGATCGTTGCAGTTCGCGGCCGGCGGTGGAGCAAGGCAAGTTCCCCGAAGAAATTTCCTTCACTGAGATAAATGGTCTCGTGGGGCAGCTCTATCTCCACATCACCGTCTGAGATGAAATACATTTTATCCGCCACATCGCCCTTCTCCGCGATGACGCCCCCCATGCGGACTTCCTGCGCCCTCAGTAGCTTGGTCACCTCTGCAATTTCAGCCGCTTTGAGATCCTCGAACAGCGGCACGCGCGCAACCATTGACCATGTCACAACAAAATCCCGGCTGTGGATTTCACGTGCAAAGGCGGAGGCAATAATCCCGACCGGCAAAGCAATAAGGCCATAGCCCATCAACATGACAAATCCGGCGACAAACTTTCCAAGGTCCGAAACAGGCACCACGTCGCCATAACCAACCGTGGTCACCGTTGCGATAGCCCACCAGATTGCGTGGGGAATGCTGGCGAATTTTTCGGGTTGATCGTCATGTTCTATCAGAAACATCAGCGTTGCCCCCATCAAGATCACACCGAAAATGACAAGCGTCGAACCGAGAAGCGCCTGACGTTCCGATGCAAGGGCCTGCAGCAAAGACCGGATCGCCGGGGAATAGCGTGCAAGTTTGAAGAAACGGAGCAGTCTCATGACGATAATGACCGTCACCGCCGTAGTGGGTAACAGGAACACCAGAAGCAATGGCAGAGCCGCGATCAAATCGATGATCACTTCCAGCTGCACCGCATAGCGTAACCGCGCCCAGACAGGGCCATAGCGGCGCAGTGGCGGATGCAGATCCGCAACATAGATCCTGAGAACGTATTCCACGATGAACACAAAGCCCGAAGCCAGCTGGAAAGCCGACAGCAAGTTCCCCTCAGACCGGGCCACGGCAGGCACAGTCTCTATGACGGCAAACAGGATGTTCGCAATGATCAATACGATCATAAAATGCCGAAAAGTACGGGCCGCGACTCGATTGCGGCCCGTTCCCTCCAAAATGTTGAACAAGGTTTGTTTCAAGCCAACCTCAGCCAAAATACGCCCCATTTCGCAATCGCATACAGATGGCTGAATGATAAACAGCCTCGGTCTTGCACGAGCGGGTGTCCCGTTGATATTCTTGGAGACAACCTGAAACCCTGCGCATCCGTTCTTATAGCCCGGATCTACAAGCTTTCCTTAAATCTTGAACAAGGGAAACTACGGACCTAAGCCCTCAGCTTCACCTTGCTCTCAAATGCAAGAGGCCGTTCAGCGGCTCTCAAACTTGGGGCGAAACGGCGGGCCCGATTGCGACCGGTCTTCTTGGCCCGGTAGAGCGCCATATCTGCTTCTGCATAAAGCTTTTCGAACTCAGGGTTCGTCATGCGTGTATCCGTCAGGCCAATGCTCACGGTCAGATTGATCATTTGTCCGCCGTGCTCAACTTTGAGAAGAGATGCAGCACGGCAGATTTCACTGGCCAGACGATCCGCGGCCGAGCCGGTCAGCCCACCAACGAATATGGCAAACTCTTCTCCTCCTACGCGGCCTGAAATCGCATTTCGCTGTGAAAAAGACAGAAGGAAATCGGCGAAGACCTTGAGGGCCTTGTCCCCGGCCTGATGGCCGTAGGTATCATTGATCCGTTTGAAATGATCGAGATCCAGGATCAGCAGCGCTCCTCCCTTGGAGTGCCCCTCATCCAGCCATTTCCCCACACTGCCGATAAAGGCTCTGCGATTGTTTAACCCCGTCAATTCATCGGTGTCGGCCAGGCGCCTGACAGAGAGCTCCACTCGTTCTTTCGACAGGATAACGCCAAGAACCCCCGCAGCAACAGTATGAATCAAAGAGAGGATTATCAAACAAAACAACCAAGCCGATACCGGCACCTCGCCGACAAAGACAAGAGGATCGAACACTGCGAACGGAATTGCAGCCGCGTGGATAAAACCGAAATTGCGATAGGCAAACACCGTGTAAGGCCCCGATAGCAAGGGCTCTTGACGGGTTCCCCGCAACACTTCCTCCGCGGTGAGAAAATAGAACAGCGCCGCACTGGAGAAGATGTAAATCTCCCGGCATAACGCGAGATCCTCCGGTGTCTGGTCAAACGCCAGGCCAAGCGGAAGAACTCCGATGACAACAAGACTCAACAGCCCAAAATGGGGCCGAAGATAAAAGAACGCCCGCATGCCGAGCCAGACGCAGCCAAGCCCAACCAGAAACAACATGCAGCCGATGTAATCGCTCAGCCAGAGGGGGACGAACCCACGCCCGGCAATCAGCGCGCCCCCAGCTGCTGGAGCCCAAAAGGTCACCGCCCAAAACTGCAAATGCCGCGCGGACCTGTTAGCGGCCAGAGCAACCGTGATCGTGATCAGAAAAAATGTATAGACAGCAGACAGGCAGATCAGAACAGCAGGCACGGACAAAATAAGCTCCACGCCAACCTCCCAAAAAGTAACGCTGCAATTATTCCATATCGTTATGACCGAAAAAGGCCCTGGGGTGCAATCCCTCAGGGCCTATCCGTTTTTTTAGAGACCAGTAAGATAAGCCTCAATAGCAGCAATGGCTGCATCAGCCTTCGCGCCGTCCGGTCCACCCGCCTGAGCCATATCCGGGCGCCCTCCGCCACCGCGGCCGCCAAGAGCTTCCGACCCGATCCGCACCAGATCAACGGCACTGACCTTGGTCGTAAGATCCCCGGTCACAGCCGTCACAATAGCGGCCTTGCCATCATCAGCCACGCTAATCAGAACCACAACACCGGAGCCGAGCTGGGTCTTGGCTTCATCCGCAAGACCCTTCAGATCTTTCGGGTTAATGCCCTCGACTGTCCGTCCCATCAATTGGAAAGATCCTGCCGTTCTGACTGCCGCAGCGCCGCCATCTCCGCTACCTGCCATGGCAAGTTTCTTCTTGGCGTCGGAAAGGTCCCTTTCCAGACGTTTGCGCTCTTCCACCAGTTGGGCCACCCGGGCCGTTACGTCACCAGCGCCAACCTTGAGCAGGTTCGCAAGTTCGCGGACCCGCTTGTCCTGCATGTCGAGATAGCTGCGCGCAGCCTGCCCGGTCAGAGCTTCAATCCGGCGCACTCCGGCAGCAACAGCCCCCTCGGTCACCAATGTAACCAGACCGATGTCCCCGGTCCGCCGGACATGAGTGCCACCGCACAGTTCAAGCGAATAAGGCTTGCCTGCCTTGTCACCGTGCAGGGCCGTCCCCATGGTCACGACCCGGACTTCC
>JBNKOQ010000157.1:0-7684 GCA_050294735.1 Roseibium sp.
GGCCTACTCCCATCTGGAGCAATTGAATGATCGCTCTGGCAGCCATTTAGCACTTTTTTCCAAGCACTTATTCACCTAAAGGCCCGCCTGGGCAAAAAAGTGGGAAATCCACTCCTCTCCCCCTTGCGGGAGGAGAAAGGCTTGTCTATGTTCCGCGCCACTTGAGACCCGTTTATCTTGAGTACCGCGGAGAGGTGCCAGAGTGGTTGAATGGGACGGTCTCGAAAACCGTTGAGCGGGCAACCGTTCCGAGGGTTCGAATCCCTCTCTCTCCGCCATTTTCCACTGCACTCTCCGCCATTTCGGCGAGCCGCAGAATTCCGCGAGTCTTCAGAAAACGGCTGACCTCGAATAGAAGCTGGTATCGTTCATGGTATCGCGTCAGGTATCGTCCGTCGTCTCCCTTGAAGCCGTCCGTCAGGGACGCCGCAATCAATCACCCCCTCCTCCCTCCGGCACACGGAAATCCCACAAGCCGAAGTCTCCTTCTCCCGGCCCCAATCTCGTCCGCTCGGGAAATGTCTATCTTTTTCAGAGAACTGGACCCGGAGCGCCGCGCAGCGCCAATCAGGATCAGTCTCGGCGCATGCCCCCACCGGGAGGCTCGCCGACAAGCGGATCTCCTGATTGGATATGCACGGCAGCTGTTCGGGCAGACGGGGCAGAACGGCGTGAACGACGATCAACCTAAGAAAGACGGCTTCTCGGAATACATCGGTGATGAACTCGAGGCCAAGCTGAACGATCCGAACCGAAGGGGTGAACTTATCGGCGAGCTACGCGTCTATCAGAAAATCATCTCAAGCCCTCCTCCCCCATCCGGCAGACACATATGCGTATCACTCCACGTTTGCTCATTGATTTTGCTCTCAAGCCGCGTTGGGTTTTCGCAACGTTTCTGAAAAGCCTTGCAGAGCGCGGCATGCCGCATTTCGAGAACTCCTATGCCGAACGCGGGCGGTGCGGGATTTTGGCCGTAAAGATCACCTGAACTGGGACCATGTGGAGCTGATCCGCGACCTCTGAAAAGGCCGGCTGGTGATCAAGGGGCTCCTGGCCGGCTCAGATGTCGCACGCGCCCGCAAGCTCGGCTGCGACGGTGTCATCCTGTCCAATCACGGTGGCAGGCAGCTCGATTTTGCAATCAGCGGCGTGCGGGCGTTGAAGGCCACCCTGCCGGAAGCAGGCCGCATGGCCCTGATGGTCGATGGCGGCTTCCGGCGCGGTACGGACGTCTTGAAAGCGTTGGCACTGGGGGCTGGCTTTGTCTTCGTAGGCAGGCCCATGCTGTTTGCGGCCTCCATCGGAGGTCAGCAGATGGTCACCAGGGCAATCGACATTTTGAAGACTGAGGTACACCGCGACCTCGGACTTCTCGGTTTGCGGGCTTTGGACGAGGTTAGCATAGATATTCTTGACCCGACCTGAGCGCTTTACCCGCAAGCGCCCGAAAACATCGGCGCCCCGGAGATACCCAGTTCCTCGGGAAAATCGACTTTAAGAATGCTTCCACTGTCGGACTCCGTGATGAAGAGCGAGCGGCCGCCAAGTCCGCCGAATGCACAGTTCGTGGTGCCGAGGCCGCGCGGTGAACGCACAACGGCTATCGGCCTGCCCAGAGCGTCATGTACCCAGACCAGGCCCATGCCGGTCTGGCAAACGACGACCCCGTTCTGTGCGGTGAGCGCCAGGCCGTCCGGCCCGGCTCGGCCACCGGAAAACTGGATAAACAGGCCGGCCTTGTTGACGCGGCCGCTGACCGAAAGAGGCAATCGCCAAACGGCATTGGCCCGGGTGACAGCCAGAAAGAGCGTGTGTTCATCGATATCCAGCACCAGCCCGTTGGGGCTCGGCACCTTGTCGATCAGGCAGGTCAGCGCACCGGTTTCGGGCTGCCAGCGATAAACCCGACCCGTTGGGTCCTGCAGCCCGGTTTGACCCTGATCCGTGAAATAGAGCGCGCCATCCTTACCGAAATGCAGGTCGTTACAGCCCTTGAAACCTTCCGTGTCACAATCGCGCAGCGCATGGGTGACCTTACCGCTATCCGCGTCGAGTTGCATGATGCCGTTTTGGAAATCCGCGATGAAAATCCTGCCGTCTTCATGGATCTTCAAGCCGTTCGGCTGGCCCTCATACTCGGTGATCTGGCTGACTTCCCCTTGAGGGGTGGAGCGGAAAATCCGTCCGAAGGGAATGTCGACGAACCACAGATTTCCATCCCGGTCGAAAGATGGCCCTTCCAGAAAGCTATCCGCCGTCTGCCCCCGGCGATTGCGCTCCGCCCAATAGGACGAAACGCCGGTGCGCCGAAGGTTCGGCGGAAGTTCAGTGAAGACCTCGGCGTCAAGGACGGCAGGTTCTGGAAATGGGTACGTTGAAGCCATGACCTTTATCCGAATGTCAGCGTTGGCAGCAAGAGAGCAATTTGCGGGAACGCGATCATCAGCAGCATGAAGAGGAGAATGATGCCGAAGAAGGGAATTGTGCCCATGATGACGTCTTCCACTTTTACCTTCTCCGATGAGCTTGCAACCACGAACAGGATTACGCCCAAGGGCGGCGTGAGCTGCCCGAGTTCCACCAGGATCACAACGAAAACGCCGAACCAGATCGGGTCTACGCCAAGTGCCATCAACGCCGGAAAGATTACCGGGACAATGATCGCGATCATGCCCAAGCCTTCCATGAAGCATCCCAGGATGGCAAAGGTCACCATGATGATGAGCAGGAAGGTAAGCCGCGAAACTTCCGCGTTATTCAGGGCCGCGACGAGGTCTTCGCCCACACCCGAAAGCGCTGTTGCGTAGGCAAAGATCATCGAGGTGAAGACGATAAAGAGGATATTGCCGCTCATGGACGCTGTGCGTACCAGGGAGTTCGAAAGCAGAGACCAGCTCAGCCGCTTGTATATCCCGGCAATGGCGATCGCCCCGACGACACCGACCGCACCGGCTTCTGTGGGCGTTGCAAAGCCGCCGTAAATGCTTCCAAGCACAACGAAAATCAGCAAGAGAAACGGTACGATATCAAGAAGGGAACGGCCAAGCTCACCCGGTGTGCTGGGTGTCGTATCCTTCGGCGCAAGCTCGGGTTTGAGCAAAACGCGCAGGATAATGAAACCCATATAAAGCCCCGCTAACACGATGCCTGGAATAAGCCCGGCTGCAAAAAGCCGCGCAATCGAGGTTTCCGTAAACGTGGCGTAGATGATCATCGTGATCGATGGCGGAATGAGAATGCCAAGCGTACCGCCAGCGGCCAGCGAACCGGCAATGAGGCGCGTGTTATAGCCGCGTGCGGAAAGCTCGGGCAACGCGACGGTCGACATGGCTGCTGCCGTCGGTGCGCTTCCACCTGAAATGGCTGCGAATATGCCGCTGCCGGCGATGTTCGTGTGTAATAGCCCACCGGGCAAACGGCGCATGAAAGGCGCCACGCCGTTGTAAAGCCGCGTTGAGAGACCGGAGGCCAGAAGGATTTCAGCCATCAGCACGAAGAGCGGAATAGCAGCTAGCGTGAAGCTGTTGGCCGCGCCCCAGCTTACAATGCCGAGCGCCTTCCAGCCGGCGAACCCTTTGAGCAGCCAGATATAATACAGCCCGGCTCCGGCGACAGCGAACTGCACCCACATGCCGCCCACGATGAGGCCGATAAGAAGCCCGAATGCAAGGATCACCTCCATCACTGCCTCGCCTTGAAACTGTCAAACGTAAGAAGAAGTTTTTCTACCAGAAAGACGCCGATGAGCGTGAAACCGGCTGGTATTAGCAGCTGGGGAATCCACAAGGGTGTGCGCAGCACTGTGGGTGCAAATTTGTTCCGGCCGAACGAACTGAGCACCTGATCGCTTGTTTTCCAGATCAGAACCAAACAGATGATCAGGGCCACGGAAACAAAAAGACGCATGATCCAGGTGCGCAAGGCTTCCGGAAAATTGTCAAAGAGAAAATTCACCTGGAACAGCATGCCGAAGCGCAAAGCGAGCGACGCACCGAAGAAGGTCAGCATCACGACACTATATCCCGTCAACTCCTCGGCGAAGCCCAACGAGTAGTTGAAGACGCTGCGCAGAAACGCCTCTGTGCAAACGAGAACAACCAGTGCAGCAAGAACGATACCGGTTGCGATCTTCGTGCCCTGTGCTGCCGCTTCAAATATGGGACCGACCGAAGCCGGTCCCTTGTTTCCATCGTCTCGCATCTTATTTGCCGATTGCCTGGCGCACGGTTTTCAGAGCCTCCACATATTCCGGACCGTTTTCTTCCGCCCAGGCTTCCCAATAGGGAGCCAGCTTTTCTCGTGCCATCGCCTGGTCGCCGTCAGCAATGTTAACCAGTGTCATTCCGGCTTCAGACTGTGACTTCTTCTGCACTTCCTCATCTTCGAGGAAAGCAGCGGTCGTCTTCGGGCCTTCTTCGGCAACGATGCTGCGCAGCGTCTCCTGTGTCTCCGGAGAGAGCGCTTCGAAGCTGTCGGCATTGGCGATGATCATCGAGTTCCCGTAGTTCACCGGGAAGCGGTAGTTGTAGGGAAGGAATTCATGCCAGTTCTTGGCACCACCCGCGCTGGCGGTCAGCACGCCCTCGATCACGCCACGCTCCAGGGCGGTCGGCACTTCACTGCCTGACAGCGTGATCGGCGCACCGCCGAACTCTTCGATGAAATGTCCTTGTTCAGGAGAGGTTACGCGGACCTTGTGGCTTTCGAGGTCCGCCAAGCTCTTGATCTCGAATGTCGTGAAGATCGTCTGTTCCGGATAACGATAGCCTCCCAGTAAAACCACACCCTGTTCCGCGAAAGCCTCAGCCAGGGTCGGTTCAATCGCCTCGTAGGCTTTCGCCCATTCTTCATCGTTTTCGATCAGCATCGGCAGGTTGAGAACCCGTGCCAGCGGAACGTTGCCGGAAAAGAAGAAATCGGCGCCCATATCGATGATGCCGTCGCCAACGGCCTGGGTGATGTCTGACGATGCGATCTGCAGGGTTTTGCCAAGGTGCAGATCAATGTTCAGATCACCATTGGTTTCCGACGCAACACGCTCGGAGATACGGTTCATGCCTTTGACGGCGGATGTCGTCGAAACCGACGAATAGGTGTACGCGGTCCAGTCAGTGGCCTGCGCAATCGCCGTGGATGTAAGCAGTGCGGCTACGGCGGCGAGAGTTGTGAGTTTCATGATTTTATTCCTCCTTCGAATTCTTATGGGTTCGGGGCGTGCATTCAAGGCAGGCTCGTTATTTCCAGGGGGTTTCGTCCCAGATGGCCTGCGCAACGTCGCCCTGCTTCTTCGCAAGCTGTTCGAAGGCATCTCCCGAAACGAAGGCGATGGGGTTACCCTGTTTGGCCATCATCTTCTGAAAATCCGGGTTTTCGTTCACGGCATTCAGCGCGGCACGGATTTTGTCCGCGGTCCCGGCGTCCATTCCCGCCGGAGCAACGATGCCGCGCAGTGACGACATCTGGACATCATAGCCAAGCTCCTTTGCTGTTGGAACTTCGGGGCGGAAAGGCGAACGTTCTTCCGACAAAACGGCAAGGACACGCAGATCGTCCTTGAATTTTGTGGTCTGGCTCAGCGCCATTGTGCCTGCCGCCACGTGTCCGCCCAGCAAAGCTGTCCGCGCCATGGCAGCTCCCTTGAAGGGAACGAGCGTGAACTCTGCCCCGGAAGCCGCGGCCATCATGTTGGCGGAGAAGTGGTCATTGCCGCCAAGCGAGGAAAGCCCGAAGGTGGTTGCTCCGGGGTTTTCCTTGGCCCAAGCCAGGAATTCGCCAAGCGTCTCGAAATTCGACGAAGCGCTGACAACCACAGTGTTTGGATCTTCCACGAAATTGGCCAGATAGGTAAAACTTGTGACGTCGTAATCGGCCTCGCGATCCTTGGTCAGCGCTAGAGCCGTCGGCAGGTTGAAAGTTCCCAGCGTGTAGCCGTCGGGATCGGCCTTGGACACTTCCGTAAAGCCTATCTGCCCCCCCGCGCCCGGCATATTCTTCACGACGACAGATGCACCGTCACCCAGTTCCTTTTCCAGAAACTGCGCCACCGTGCGGGCCATCACATCCGTTCCGCCGCCGGCCGAATAACCGACGATAACCTCAATCGGCTTTTCAGGAAATTCGGCAAGAACCGACGATGCCGTGAGCCCCGTCACTAAAAGAGCTGCAACTAGTTTCTTCATGACATATTCCTCCCAGTGTCATTTGCAAAAATCTGTTCGTTGATGCCGTAGCAGCGCGTTGCCGTGCGCCAAAAAAGGTCGTCGCGCTCCTCCGCGCGAAGACCGCCGGCAAGGCGTTTGAAGACGTTCCAAAGCGTCCTGTAGCTGAACTGCCCCTTGTCGACAGGGAAGTTGCTCTCAAACATGGTCCGTTGCGGTCCGAAGCTTTCCAGGCAATGGTCAAAATAGGCGGACCAATCGGAAGCAAGCGTCTCAGATGACGGAGGCACTGGCGCGTCGACATAGCGATGGCCGAGAACCGCCAGTCCGAAGCCGCCGATCTTGATCCGCGTGTTCGGCAGCTTTGCCAACCGCGCGATTTCGTTCCGCCAGTCTGCGAAAACCTCTGGGGCTCCAGGCCGATAGGGCCCGGCGCCGAGAGGCCCTCCGCAATGATCGACGACAACAGTGAGATCCGGCACGGCGGCGGCGAGCTCAAAGACCTCATCAAGCTGCGTGTGATAGGCCCAGACATCGAGGCTGAGCCCGTAGTCCGCCAGAACACGTGCACCGTCCAGAAAAGCCGAACTGCGCAGCAAGCCATCTGGCGGCGGCTTCGGGTTGGACCTTACCGCCGGATGGGGGTGATAGGCTGTGGTGTTGCGGATGCCGCGCACCTTGCCTTGGCCCGCCTCAATCAGTCTGTCGAGAACCGGACGAACCCCACTGCCCAGTTGCAGATCGGCAAATGCGACGATGCCTGCGGGAAAATTCGGCTGATCCTTGCTCCAGGCAAGAACCGTTTCCACCTCGCCAACAGGCTGCAATGAAGCATCCAGGTCGGCTCTATATCCAGTCCGGCACTGAACGAAAATACTGGCTCGCACATCATGACCCGAGGACACATCATCCATCAGTTCACGGGCTTTGTAGCGCCCCTCAGGGCGGTCCCACAAATGGTGGTGCGCATCGAGAATGGGCTGGCTGGGCATGAGGATTTCCTCATGCGCCGTTGCCAGCCAGTCTTCTCGCACCGCAAAATGTGGATTGGCGCCCATGATTGCTCAGCTCTCCGCGTTTGAGGTTTTTTTCTTCTCAAAGCGACGCTTGATGATCGGTCCCACAATCACCGCAACAGTCAGCGCCACGAGAACGAGGCTTGTGTAATTGGAAAAGAGGATCATCCAATCGCCGCGCCCGATGCGCAGTGCCAGACGCAGATTCTCTTCAGCAAAGGAGCCGAGGATCAGACCCAGGACGACCGGTGGCAGAGGAAACTTCAGTTTGTCCATGAGATAACCGATCGCGCCGAATCCGAGCATCAGATAGACATCAAACATGCGTCCGTGGATCGAATAGACACCGATCAGCATCAGCACGATGATGACGGAGCCCAAAAGCGGGCGCGGCAGGTTCAAGAGGCGGGCAAAACTGTTGGTGGCCAACGAACCGCCGAGGAAAACCAGCAGGATTGCGCCAAACAGGAACTGCCACATGAAGCCAAATACAATACCTGGGTTTTC
>JBNKOQ010000158.1:0-7661 GCA_050294735.1 Roseibium sp.
CTACTACGGACATGGCGCCGACAAGAAGGCGAAGAGGAAGTAACGATGGGCAAGCCGAAGCGTGAGCGGACGCTCGCTGACAACGAGGCCCGGGCAATGACCCGCATGCTGCGCGTTTCTCCGCGTAAGCTGAATCTCGTTGCGGCTGCTATCCGCGGCAAGAAAGTTGGTTCCGCGCTCGCGGACCTGACATTCTCCCGCAAACGCATTTCGCAGGATGTCAAGAAGACCTTGATGTCTGCTATTGCAAACGCGGAAAACAACCACGACCTGGATATCGACAACCTGGTGGTTGCCGAAGCACATGTTGGCAAAGCTTTTGTCATCAAGCGGTTCCAGCCACGTGCACGTGGCCGCGTTGGCCGGATCGAGAAGCCTTTCTCGAACCTGACCATCGTTGTCCGTGAAGTCGAGGAGAGTGCCTGATGGGACATAAAGTAAACCCGATCGGCATGCGCCTCGGGATCAACCGCACCTGGGATTCCCGTTGGTTCGCCAACAAAGGTGAATATGGCGATCTTCTTCATGAAGATTTCCGCATTCGCGAATTCCTGCTCAAGGAATTGAAGCAGGCTGCGGTTTCCAAGGTCGTTATCGAACGCCCGCACAAGAAGTGCCGTGTGACCATTCATTCCGGTCGTCCGGGTGTGGTTATCGGCAAGAAGGGTGCGGATATCGAGCGTCTTCGTAAGAAGATCAACGAAATCACCAGTTCGGAAGTGCACATCAACATCGTTGAAGTGCGCAAGCCGGAAATCGACGCAGCTCTTGTCGCTGCTTCGATTGCACAGCAGCTGGAACGCCGTGTTGCCTTCCGCCGTGCCATGAAGCGTGCCGTTCAGTCGGCCATGCGTCTTGGCGCTCAGGGCATCCGGATCAACTGCGGTGGCCGTCTCGGCGGCGCGGAAATCGCCCGTATCGAATGGTACCGCGAAGGCCGGGTGCCGCTGCATACCCTGCGTGCCGACATTGATTACGGCGTCGCTTCCGCGCACACCGCATACGGTGTCTGCGGCGTGAAGGTCTGGATCTTCAAGGGTGAAATTCTTGAGCACGACCCGATGGCGTCTGAACGCCGTGCGACGTCTGGCTCGGATAGCAACCATGGTGATCGCGGCGGACGCCGGGATCGGGGCCGTGAGCGCGCTGCCTGATAGGCTGCCTGCTGCTCGTGTAACACGAAGGACGAGAGAGAACGATGCTGCAACCGAAGCGAACGAAGTTCCGCAAGCAGCACAAGGGCCGCATTCACGGTCTGTCGAAGGGGGGGACCGACCTCAACTTCGGCGCCTACGGTCTGAAGGCTGTTGAGCCTGAGCGGGTCACCGCTCGTCAGATCGAAGCTGCCCGTCGTGCCATGACCCGCCACATGAAACGTGCTGGTCGTGTTTGGATCCGTATCTTCCCGGATCTCCCGGTATCCTCCAAGCCGGCTGAAGTCCGGATGGGTAAGGGTAAGGGTGCTCCGGATTATTGGGCTTGCCGCGTCAAGCCTGGCCGGATCATGTTCGAAATCGACGGTGTGCCGGAAGACATTGCGCGTGAAGCGATGCGTCTTGCTGCCGCCAAGCTGCCGATCAAATGCCGTTTCGTTCAACGAATTGGCGAATAGGCAGTCGAGGAGAAGAAGCCATGAAGGCGACTGACGTAAGAGCTAAGACCCTCGACGAGCTCCGCACGGAGCTCGAGGCCCTCAAGAAAGAGCAGTTCAATCTGCGCTTTCAGAAGGCCACCGGTCAGCTCGAAAATACTGGGCGCGTGCGGCAAATTCGCCGCGATGTCGCCCGCATTCAGACGATCATGCGCGAAAAGCGTGTGGCGACAAGCGCATAAGGAGGCATGAATGCCTAAACGCGTGCTTCAGGGCGTCGTCGTCGGTAATACGAACGACAAGTCTATCACGGTGAAGGTTGAGCGTCGCTTTACCCACCCGTTGCTTAAGAAGACCGTGCGCCGCACTAAAAAGTACCGTGCGCATGACGAAGCAAACAAATACCAGATCGGCGATATTGTTCAGATTGAAGAATGCGCGCCGATTTCGAAGAATAAACGCTGGACCGTGGTCGTCTGACCACGTTCCTTGTTGAGCATCAGGCGCCCGTGGCAGGTGCGCCAGACAGAGAATAAGGCAGCCAGTCATGATTCAGATGCAAACAAACCTCGACGTGGCGGATAATTCCGGCGCCCGTCGTGTCATGTGCATCAAAGTGCTCGGCGGCTCCAAGCGTAAATACGCTTCTGTTGGGGACATCATTGTCGTCAGCGTCAAGGAAGCTATTCCGCGGGGTCGCGTCAAAAAGGGCGACGTGATGAAGGCAGTCGTCGTGCGTACGGCGAAGGATATTCGTCGTGCCGACGGCAGCGTGATCCGGTTCGACCGCAATGCGGCCGTCCTGATCAATAACAACAAGGAGCCAGTCGGTACCCGTATCTTCGGTCCGGTACCGCGTGAGCTCCGTGCAAAGAACCACATGAAAATCATATCGCTCGCGCCGGAGGTGCTCTGATGGCTGCGAAAATTAAAAAGGGCGACACGGTTGTCGTGCTCGCTGGTCGTGACAAGGGCAAGACCGGCGAAGTTCTGCAGATCCTGCCGACAGACAACAAGGCGCTCGTACGTGGCGTGAATGTTGTTCGTCGTCACCAGAAGCAAACCCAGACCCAGGAAGCCGGTATCGTTGCTAAAGAGGCACCGATCCACCTTTCTAACATTGCTATCGCCGATCCTAAGGACGGCAAGGCAACGCGCGTGGGTTTCAAGGTGCAGGAAGACGGTACCAAGGTCCGTGTGGCCAAGCGTTCGGGAGACCTGATCGATGGCTGAGACCAATTACGTGCCGCGTCTGAAGACGCATTATGACGAGGTTGTGCGCAAGCAGCTTCAGGAGAAGTTCGGCTACAAGAACCCTATGCAGGTTCCAGGGCTCGAAAAAATCGTCCTGAATATTGGTGTTGGCGAAGCTGTTGCCGATTCCAAGAAGGCTCGCATCGCAGCTGATGACCTTGCCCTGATCGCCGGCCAGAAGCCGGTTATCACAAAGGCAAAGAAGTCGATTGCTACCTTTAAGGTGCGCGAACAAATGCCGCTGGGTACCAAGGTAACCCTGCGTCGTCAGCAGATGTTTGAATTTCTGGATCGCCTGATCACTATCGCGCTGCCGCGCGTTCGTGACTTCCGTGGTCTGAACCCGAAGAGCTTCGACGGCCGTGGCAACTATGCCATGGGCATCAAAGAGCACATCGTGTTCCCGGAAATCGAATACGACAAGGTCGACCAGATCTGGGGTATGGACGTGATCGTCTGCACCACGGCTCAGAACGATGACGAAGCGCGTGAACTGCTGCGCGCGTTCAACTTCCCGTTCGGCAAGTAAGCCGAGAAACGGGAAAGGAACGAGGAACGACGATGGCGAAGAAGAGCGCAGTCGAAAAGAACAAGCGTCGCGAGAAGCTTGTTGAGAAGTACGCTGAGAAGCGCGCTGCCCTCAAGGCGATGGCTAAAGATGACAGCCTGTCCCCTGAAGAGCAGTTCAACGCACGTCTTAAGCTGGCAAAACTGCCGCGGAACTCCGCGCCGAATCGGGTTCGCAACCGTTGCGAAGTCACCGGCCGTCCGCGGGCATATTACCGCAAGCTGAAGATGTCACGTATTGCGCTTCGTGAACTGGGTTCCCTGGGTAAGATCCCGGGCCTGGTCAAGTCGAGCTGGTAAGGAGAAACTCCGATGGCAATTTCTGATCCGTTGGGGGATTTGCTCACTCGTATCCGCAATGCGCAGATGCGTCGCAAGAGCAAGGTCAGTTCACCAAATTCCAAATTGCGCGCACATGTACTTGATGTGCTCGCCAAGGAAGGGTACATCCGTGGTTACACCATGGTTGACTTCGAGGGCGGTAGGTCCGAGTTGGAAATCGAACTGAAGTATTTCGATGGCGAGCCGGTTATCCGCACGATTGAGCGGGTGTCCAAGCCGGGCCGCCGCGTGTACTCGTCGGTGAAAAATATTCCGCATGTGTCCAATGGCCTGGGCGTGTCGATTCTGTCGACTCCGCGTGGTGTCATGAGCGATCATCAGGCGCGGGATGAAAACGTAGGCGGTGAGGTTCTGTGCCGCGTCTTCTGACGCGGTTTCAGGCACACCATTAAAACAACGACAAGGTTGGTCAGATGTCTCGTATTGGCAAGAAGCCAGTCCCCGTGCCGAGCGGGGTAACGGCAACGATCAACGGTCAGACGGTTTCGGTCAAAGGGCCGAAGGGGGAACTCTCCTTCGTGCTCAATGACTACGTTCTGGCCGAAATGATGGATGACGGTATCAAAGTTGATCCGCGTGGTACCTCCAAGACGGCTCGCTCCATGTGGGGCATGAGCCGGACTATGGTAGAAAACCTCATCACCGGCGTGAACTCGGGTTTCGAAAAGAAGCTCGACATCACCGGTGTTGGTTATCGCGCCCAGGTCCAGGGCCAGAACCTTCAGCTCGCGCTGGGTTTCTCGCACGACGTTATCTATCCAATCCCAGCCGGGATTGAGATCAAGTGCCCGAAACCAACGGAAATTCTTATTTCCGGTATCGACAAGCAAGTTGTCGGTCAGGTAGCGGCTGAAATCCGCGAATTCCGCCCGCCGGAGCCCTACAAGGGCAAAGGTGTTCGATATGCAGACGAATTTATCGTCCGCAAAGAAGGCAAGAAAAAGTAACGGACCTGGATCATGGCGAACAGCAAGATTGCTTTCGAACGCCGCCGCGATCGCGTGCGCCGTTCTCTCAAAAAGGTTGCGAACGGACGTCCGCGCCTTTCTATATTCCGCTCGTCGAAGCAGATCTATGCCCAGATCATCGACGATGGAAAGGGACAGACACTTGTCTCTGCCTCGACGATCGAAAACGATCTGAAGGGCTCCTTGAAGACGGGCGCCGACACAGCTGCAGCTGCAGCCGTCGGCAAGCTAGTCGCCGAGCGCGCTATTGCCGCTGGCGTCAAGCAGGTCGTGTTCGACCGTGGTGGGTACCAGTATCATGGGCGCGTCAAAGCGCTTGCTGATGCAGCCCGCGAAGGTGGACTTGAATTCTGACCAGCGCCCGTTGGCGCTCTTAAGAACGGAAGACGTATAAAATGGCGAGACAGGATAATCGCGATCGCGACGAGCGCGACAGCGAATTCGTCGACAAGCTCGTACACATCAACCGTGTCGCAAAGGTGGTCAAGGGTGGCCGTCGTTTCGGCTTCGCCGCGCTGGTCGTGGTCGGTGATCAGAAGGGCCGCGTCGGCTTTGGCCACGGCAAGGCACGTGAAGTGCCCGAGGCTATTCGCAAGGCAACCGAAGCAGCCAAGCGCACGATGATCCGTGTGCCGCTGCGTGAAGGCCGGACGCTCCACCACGATGTGGAAGGCCGTCACGGTGCAGGCAAGGTGATCCTTCGTGCGGCTCCGGCCGGTACAGGTATCATTGCCGGTGGTCCGATGCGTGCAGTGTTCGAGACCCTTGGTGTTCAGGACGTGGTTGCCAAGTCTCTTGGCTCCTCGAACCCTTACAACATGGTTCGCGCAACATTCGATGCTCTGACCAAGGAAGATAGCCCGCGTTCGGTAGCGGCACGTCGAGGCCTCAAGGTTTCGGTGTTGCAGTCGCGCCGTCGTGATAACGAAGATCCGGCACCGGCTGCCGCCGAGGCTTGATCTCGGCGGCTCCGGCTACCAGTTGAATGAGGGTTAGTTCCATGGCGAACACCGGAAAGACCGTTACGGTCGAACAGATCGGAAGCCCGCTGCGCCGTCCTAAGGATCAGCGCGCGACGCTTGTCGGTTTGGGTCTAAACAAGATGCACCGCCGTTCCACACTGAAGGACACTCCTGAAGTGCGCGGCATGATCAACAAGGTCCAGCATCTCGTTCGCGTTGTCGAAGACGCATAAGAAACGGGATCAGGAGAAGCAACATGAAGCTCAACGAACTCAGGGACGTTCCCGGTTCCGTTCAGAGCCGTAGCCGCGTTGGACGCGGTATCGGTTCCGGCAAGGGCAAGACCGGTGGTCGTGGCGTCAAGGGGCAGAAGTCCCGTTCGGGCGTGGCGATCAAAGGCTTTGAAGGCGGTCAGATGCCGCTTCACCGGCGTCTGCCGAAGCGTGGTTTCACGAACATTTTTGCCAAGGAATACAATGTTGTATCTCTTGGTCGTGTTCAGGAAGCCCTGGAAGCAGGCAAGCTGGATGCGAAAGCAACAGTGACAGTTGAAGCCCTCAAGGCCGCTGGCATTGTCAAGCGTGTCAAGGATGGCGTTCGCCTTCTTAGTGATGGTGAACTGAAGACAGCGGTCACCTTTGAAATCGCAGGCGCCTCCAAGGCAGCCAAGGACGCGGTTGAAAAGGCTGGCGGTAAAGTCGTCGTTCTGGGAGCTCAGGCCGAATAGGCCTGGGTTTTTCCCATTTGTCGGTAATGAACTGACCGGAGTAGGGCATGGCATCCGCCGCCGAACAATTGGCGTCAAATCTTAATTTCTCAGCTTTCGCCAAGGCTGAAGAACTCAAAAAGCGCATCTGGTTCACACTGGGGGCGCTTTTGGTTTATCGTCTGGGGACGTACATTCCGCTGCCTGGGATCAACCCGGCTGCGTTTGCGCAGGCTTTCAATCAGGCACAATCCGGCATTATCGGCATGTTCAACATGTTTTCCGGGGGGGCGGTCCAGCGTATGGCCATTTTCGCCCTCGGCATCATGCCGTATATTTCCGCTTCCATTATCATGCAGCTGATGACGACGGTTGTTCCGTCGCTTGAAGCGATGAAGAAGGAAGGCGAGCAGGGCCGGAAAGTCATCAATCAGTACACCCGTTACGGGACTGTCCTGCTGGCCGCTTTCCAAGCTTACGGCATCGCAGTCGGTCTTGAAGGTGCGACCAATGTCGTAACCGATCCGGGCTGGTTCTTCCGTGGCTCGACCGTATTGACGCTCGTTGGCGGCACCATGTTCCTGATGTGGCTTGGCGAGCAGATCACCTCGCGCGGCATTGGTAACGGTATTTCGCTGATTATTTTCTCCGGCATCGTTGCCGGGCTTCCGAAGGCTGTTGTATCGACTCTTGAGCTGGGCCGTCAGGGTGCTCTTGCGACCTGGATTATCTTGCTGGTGATCGTGCTTGCTGTGGTCGTCATCGGGGTCATCGTCTTTATGGAACGGGCTCAGCGCAGGTTGCTGATCCAGTATCCAAAGCGTCAGATGGGCAACCGGATGTTCGAGGGAAACACCTCGTTCCTGCCGCTGAAACTCAACACCGCTGGCGTGATTCCGCCGATCTTCGCCTCATCATTGCTGCTGGTTCCAGCTACGATCGCGGGCTTTTCGGCCGGCAGCACGAATGAGTGGGTTACGACCATTACCGCTTTGCTCGGTCATGGCCAGCCGCTCTATATGGTGTTTTATGCCAGCATGATCGTGTTCTTCTGCTTCTTCTACACGGCGATTGTTTTCAATCCGACGGAAACGGCCGATAACCTGAAGAAGCATGGCGGCTTTATTCCGGGTATCCGTCCCGGCGAACGGACTGCACAGTACATTGACTACGTTCTGACTCGGATCACGGTTGCAGGTGCTGTCTACATCACACTAGTCTGTCTATTACCCGAATTCCTAATTTCGGCGACAGGCGTTCCGTTCTATTTC
>JBNKOQ010000159.1:0-7653 GCA_050294735.1 Roseibium sp.
TTTCAAGCGGGCGGGATTGTTTGGATGCCCAGGCGCCGATACGGCTTCCCCGGGCTCGCGACTGATAGTATTCATCCGCCTCGGCATCATCGACCTGGGACACAGTTCCCCGTATCCTCACCTGACGCCTCAATGATTTCCAATGAAAACACATCGCGGCCTTCCCCGCGCTCAACAGTTCCGTGCCCTTGGCGCTTTCGAAATTTGTGTAAAAAACGAAGCCATGCTGATCGAAGCTTTTCAGGAGAACCATACGTACATTTGGCAATCCGTCCGGGTCCACAGTGGCCAATGCCAGCGCGTTCGGATCGTTGGGTTCACTCTCGGCAGCGTCATCAAGCCATTCTTTAAAAAGCTCAAACGGTTTCGATGCCTCAGTAAAGTCACCTTTTGTTAACTCTTTTGGCGAAGGGTTGGACTCGGTCATTTTGTACCTGTCGAGTGTTGGAAGAGGCGGGCGTACCGGAATAATCCTGAATGATATATCCGAGCCAATCGGGAACGATCAACTTGTCTCACTGCATGTCATATACTGCCGGGAAAGCAAAGATCCAGCTCCTTAAGGTCGCTGGCGTTGCCGTTTGCCTTCTGGCAGGCGGGTGCGGCCAGGTCACGATGCCACTGGGCAGCGCTGATGTAGAGACCCCTCTCGTGCTGACCGGCTCCGTGCCTTCATCCATCGATATCGCTGCCGCAGACGTCGGCCCGGAAGACCGCGAGATTATCGCTGAAACCCTGGAGCTGATGCTCAAGGATGGTGTTGCGCTGTCCCTCGCGGAAACGGAAGAAGCTAAACGGCTGACCTGGTCCAGTCCCGAAAGTGGAAATTCCGGCAAGATTAGCGACGTGGACAATCAGGCCCTCGACGAAACCGGATGCCTCAGCTTCAAAACCACAGCCAACACCATCGCAGGTGTCCGGATTTACAACGGCACAGCGTGCCGGGATATCCGCCAATTGCTCACGGTTACGGCCCTGTCCATGGCCGATGCTTGATTAGAACGGCAATCCCGGTAAAACAGGGCTGAGACGACGTCGGCGGCAGGTCTGGAATTTTTTCCTAACCGATACGATATATACTCCGAAAACAAACAACGGTCGTGGCTGGTTCGCCTGCCGTATCCATGATTTGGTGACACTCCATGCGTGACCCCTACAGCGTCCTCGGCGTTGCAAAATCTGCATCCGAGGCGGATATCAAGAAGGCCTTCCGCAAGCTGGCCAAGAAATATCACCCGGATCAAAATCAGGATGATCCCAAGGCGCAGACCCGCTTTGCAGAGGTCAACCAGGCCTATGAGGTCATTGGCGACAAAGAAAAACGCGGCAAATTCGACCGCGGCGAAATTGATGCTGAAGGCAAACAGAAATTCCAGTCGCAAGGATTTGAGGGTTTCTCTGGTTTTCAGGACTTCGGCGGTGGGGCACGTTCATATCGCAGCCAAACCTCCTCCGCAGGCGGCGGTGGCGGCTTCGACGACATTCTGAATGACATCCTGGGAGGCTTTGGCGGCGGGCGCCGAGCCCGCGCCGGGGCTGGAGCTGCAGGCCCGCGGCCGGGAGCCGCTCAGCGCGGACCTGCTCCCCAGAAGGGAAAGAGCGCTGATCTCATCGCCGCTGTCACCCTGGAGGATATGGTCAATGCCGGGAAAACGCAGGTTACTCTGCCCAGCGGCAAAACGGTCAATGTGACCATCCCCCCGGCACGCGCGAAGGCGAAACAATCCGTCTGCGCGGCCAAGGTTATCCAGGTGAGCATGGCGGCACAGCCGGCGATGCAATGGTTGAGATCCGATTCAAACCGCACAAGCTCTTTTATGTGCGTGGAAACGACCTCATTCTCGAGTTGCCCCTGACCCTCTACGAAGCCGTTCTCGGTGCAAAGGTCCGCACGCCAACTCTGTCAGGCGCGGTGAACCTCAACATTCCAGCCAACTCCTCCGGCGACAAAACCATGCGCCTGAAAGGCAAGGGGTTGCCGACGAAGAACGGCGGGCATGGCGACCTTCTCGTCAAACTCCAGATCGTCCTGCCGGGTCATACCGACGACGAACTGGAGACGCTGATGAAAGCATGGAAGGACGTTACCCCTTACCGCGCCCGTGGACCGGAGTTCGACTGATCCAGAACGCAGGTATCTGGCTCATGAACCCATGATTGGGTTCATGAGCTAGCTTTTGGCTGGCCCCAAATCACATGGGGGCACGCTGTCTTCGGGAACGAAGAAGTCGGGTGCCAGAGACATGCTGGGATCGACGCGGTAGTGATCAAAGTCCGTCACACCGCGTGAAGCAAGGAACGTATCGTCGATCAGAAACTGACCGGTTAGGTCCCTCGATGGTGTAGAGAAGATCTCATGAGCCGCATCCGCCAGAATATCCGGCGTGCGGCTTTGCTGTATCATCTGATCGCCACCGAGCAGGTTTCTGACCGCAGCCGTCGCAATCGTGGTCCGCGGCCACAGCGCATTCACCGCGATGCCCTTCTTACGCAATTCACCCGCAAGGCCGAGCACCACAAGGCTCATGCCGTACTTGGCGATGGAATAGGGTGTGAAGCCTGCAAACCATTTCTCTTTCATATCGAGAGGGGGTGACAGCATCAGAATGTGCGGGTTCTCCGACTTCTCCAGATGCACGAGGGCGTGCTTGCTGCAAGCCAGCGTGCCGCGCGTGTTGATCTGATGCATCAGATCGAAGCGCTTCATGTCGGTCTGGGCGACGGGTGTCAGCTGAATGGCGCTGGCGTTGTTGACCACAATATCGAGGCCGCCGAATGTTGCAGCGGTCTTGTCGATGGCCGCCTTCACAGCCTCGTCGTCACGCACGTCGAGAACCAGCGGCAAGGCTTTGCCGCCCGCCGCTTCGATTTCCTCCGCGGCAGAATAGATCGTGCCTTCAAGCTTTGGATGCGGTTCCGCTGTCTTCGCCGCGATCGCCACGTTGGCACCATCACGCGCAGCACGCAGAGCGATTGCCTTGCCGATACCCCTGGATGCGCCAGTGATGAAAAGTGTCTTGCCTGACAGGCTCATCGTGTCCTCCCTTTCGTTCTTCAGCCCTTGGGCTTTTTTGTCATGAAGGCCTGAAAGGCCGAAATGGTTTCGGGCGAGGACAGGCGCTCGCCGAAGATGCGTGCTTCCTCCTCGATTGCCGCATTAAGGGCACTGCGGTCACCACGCAGCAGACGGCGGGAAATTGCCATCGCCTCCGGCGGTTTGGCCGCAATGGCCCTGGCACAGTCCAGCGCTACCGCGTCGGCATCCTCGACGACCCGGTTGACGAGCCCCGCATTTTCAGCGCGTCCGGCATCGAAAGTTTCCCCGAGACAGAGAAGCTCAAAAGCCCGAGCATGCCCCATGATCCGGGGACCCAGCACCGAAGATCCGGCTTCAGGCACCAGGCCAAGGTCAACAAAGGGAGTTTTGAAGATCGCGCCAGGGGTCGCAAAGACCATGTCACAATGCATCAGAAGCGTTGTTCCCACCCCAATAGCCAGTCCGTCGACAGCGGCAACGAGGGGCTTCTCATTTCGCGCCAAAGCCCTCAGAAAACGGATCACCGGCGTATTGGACAGGTCGCCGCCACCGGCGTATTTCAGAAAGTCTGCTATGTCGTTGCCAGCCGTGAAAACGCCCGGCTGGCCGCAGATCAGATGACATCGGACGGCATCATCGGAATTACCAGCCTCCAACGCCTCCGCCAGCACCGCATACATCTCGCCGGTCAGAGCGTTCTTTTTGTCCGCACGGTTCATCCGAAGGGTTGAGACCCCCTCCTCCAGAGATTTCTGGATCATGTTCACACTCCGTTGCAGCGCCGTCAGGACGCCAGCGCTTCTGGGTCGAAGGCCTGAATGACTTCGGCCGACGAGGTGATGTCCATGCCAAGAGCAGCTGTCTCGCACAGGATGGTTTCCGCGAAGCTGCGCGCCAGGAGCGTCCGCTCGTTGGCTGCTGCCGGGTTTTCCGCGCTGGAGCGCAGCGCGCCCTTTGCGAGCATCGCCGCCCCGAAGGTTAACCCCGCCAGACGCAGATAAGGCGTTGCGCCTGCCAAAACATCGGCGACACGCCCTTCGGCCTGGGCCTCCATGATCCAGTCCGTAACCCGTTGCATCTCGTCGATGGCGCCTGTCAGGCGCTCCGCGGTGGCCCCGAAAGCCGGCCGGTTGGAGCTGGCAACCTCGTCTGCGATCTGACGCAGTTCGGCGATGAAGCCTTTGACATGATCACCGCCGGACAGCGGCAGCTTGCGTAAGACGAGATCGATGGACTGGATAGAATTGGTGCCCTCATAAATCGTGGCAATACGGCTGTCCCGCAGATGCTGAGCGGCACCGGTTTCCTCAATGTAGCCCATGCCGCCATGCACCTGGATCCCCAGGGACGCGACCTCGACGCCAAAATCCGTTGAGATTGCCTTGGCAAAGGGCGTCAAAAGGCCAGCCCGTTCGGACCAGAATGTCTTGTCCGCATCACTTTCCGCCACGCGGGACATATCGATGGCATGAGCGCAGGCATAACAAATGGCGCGGGCCACCTGGGTCCGGCTTTTCATGGCAAGCAGCGTGCGCTTGATATCCGGATGGCGGGCGATCGGGCTCATGCCTTCAGCTGTCTCTCCCGGCGCCCGGCCCTGCTTGCGCTCAAGGGCATAGGACAATGCCTGCTGGTAGGCCCGCTCGGCCACACCAAGGCCCTGGATGCCGACGGCAAGCCGGGCATTGTTCATCATCGTGAACATGCAGGCCAGACCGCGATTTTCCTCACCGATCAGCCACCCGGTTGCACCGCCGTCGTCACCATAAATCATGGTGCAGGTGGGAGAGCCGTGAATCCCCATCTTGTGCTCCACACCAGCACAGCGCACGTCATTAAGCGCGCCCAACGACCCGTCATCATTGACCATGAATTTCGGAACCAGAAAAAGAGAGATGCCGCGGGTTCCTGCAGGAGCGTCCGGCAGCCGGGCCAGAACCAAATGGACGATATTGTCCGTCATGTCATGGTCGCCATAGGTGATGAAGATCTTCTGCCCGGAAATCTTATAAGTGCCATCACCGGCAGGTTCCGCCTTGGCTTTCAGGGCGTTGAGATCGGACCCAGCCTGTGGTTCAGTCAGGTTCATGGTCCCCATCCATTCCCCTGACACAAGCTTTTCCAGATACTTGGCCTTCAACTCTTCAGAGGCATGCTTTTCCAGTGCCTCAATCGCACCGATGGTCAAGGTCGGACCGATCGCAAAGGCCATGGAGCCGGAATTCCACATCTCCAGCGCCGCTGCATTCATCATCACCGGCAAGCCCTGACCACCTGCCTCCACTGGAGCACTGAGGCCGTTCCAGCCGCCCTCTATCCAGGCGTGATAGAGTTCCTTCCAGCCCGGCGGGGTCGTGACCATTCCATCTTTAAAAGGGGTACCATGTTTATCCGCCACCGCATTCAGGGGCGCAATTTCCTCCGCTGTGAACCGTCCAGCCTCAGTCAAAATCGCAGAGACAAGATCATCGCCCAGCTCGCTGAATGCCGCTGTCTGCTGCAGGTCGGAGAGACCGCAAACGGATTTCAGCGTGAAGCTAATCTCCTCGATTGGCGCACGGTACATGAAAGACCTCCCTCATCAGTTTTTATCAGCCACCTTGACGGGACCGCTTCGGAGCCTCAAAAGGCGCTGAAAATAACTCGTTATCGGGACACTAGCGTCGTTTACGTAAACGTCAAGTCGTATCGCAACGGCATGTTGGCGCCGCGGCTTCTATCTCATATTCTAGATCACTTCCCGGGCAATCAACTCTGGCAGAGAAGCGAATTCGATGCAGCGATGGATACTGGACCTAACGCAGGATACCTGGCGGGATGCCTCGGAGGTGCCGGATGTTTGCGCCGCACTGAAGGCCGGAAATCTGGTCGCCGTTCCGACTGAAACAGTCTATGGGCTCACGGCAGATGCCAGCAGCAGCACCGCCTGCGCCAGGATATTTGCAGCCAAGGGACGGCCTCAGTTCAATCCGCTCATTTCCCATGTGCCTTCGCTTGAAGCGGCGCTTGCCCATGGGGACTTCAATAAAGATGCGCTCAAACTGGCACACGCCTTTTGGCCCGGACCATTGACACTGGTGGTTCCCAAAAAAGCCAGCTCGACAATTTGTGACCTGGCGACCGCCGGACTGGATACGGTTGCCCTCCGGGTACCCGCCGGACCCGTAATGCGGTTTCTGTCGGAGAAGTGCGGCTTACCGCTGGCGGCACCAAGCGCCAACATTTCCGGTAGGGTGAGTACAACCACTGCGGAGGCCGTCGCTTCGGACCTTGGTGCATCCTTGAGCTTTATCGTCGACGCCGGCCCCTGCACAGTGGGCATCGAGTCAACCATTGTTGCCCTTGTCGGTGAGACACCGCGCTTGCTACGCCCTGGCGGGATCGCGCGCCACGACCTCGAAATCGTTTTGGGCCGGACACTTGCCGGTGTGGAACCTTTGGCCGATCCCGCGGCGCCGCAGGCACCTGGAATGCTTTCCTCGCACTATGCGCCCACCGCCGCAGTTCGCCTGAATGCCCATGAGGTTATTCCCGGAGAAGCCTTGCTTTCTTTCGGTCCTGTGCGCCTGAAAGGAGCAGACACGGCCTGCGCTGAAATTAATCTCAGCCCAACCGGCGATCTGACCGAGGCCGCGGCAGCTCTCTTCTCTGCTCTTCGGCAGCTGGATTCATCCAGCGCCGGCACGATCTGCGTGCAATCGATTCCCGAAAGCGGGCTTGGTGAGGCTATCAACGACCGGCTGAAGCGTGCAGCCGCACCGCGTTCTTAAAAATCTAATTGTAAATATTACTTACACCATCTTATGCAACTTCAACTCAACCGGCTAGAAAAATAGAAGTAACATCATATATTCATGTCCTTTTTCTGAACTTTACATAACTTTTACACAGATACCTACACCCCACCAACGTAAATTGCTCGCAACAGCTGCTTCGAATCGCTTAGATTTGAGTTCTAAATTGAGATGCAGCGGACCTCCCCTCGGGCATTAGATGCCCGCACCTCATCGGGGCCAGATCTTCAACCGGATCGGCCCCGTCTCTTTGACCAAAGTCTCGATTTCCTGCCTTTTCCCGTAAAACTGCGACGAAAGCCTGTTTGTATGGCGTTCGCCCAATGCCTGATTGACAGCTCACGGCTGGCCCGTTCTGATGTGCCACCTTTCTTGCTGTTTCCAACAGCCCGTTAACTGGTGTCCATTTTGTCTACACTTCTGCTTCATCATTCGACGTACCTCGACCACCTGACCCCCGTTGGCCATCCGGAGCGCCCGGACAGACTGAGAGCCATCGACAGAATTCTGGAGCACGAGCGCTTTCAGCCCCTTGAGCGCGAGGCCGCTCCCATTGGACGGCGTGAAGACATCGTCCGGGCACATCCGATGTCCTATCTGGACATGCTGCATAAGCTTTCTCCCGAAGAAGGCCTTGCCCGTGTCGATGCCGACACCACCATGTCGCCAGGCTCCTGGGAAGCCATCCTGCGCGGGGTCGGCGGCGCTGAGCCGTGCGGGCCGCGGTATGAAGTCGTGCTGCGCAGCTGCGAGGTTTTGCGCGCGGTCAGAGATTCTGCGCACTGAGCGTGGTGATCTGCAGTTCGTACCCGAACCAAGCAT
>JBNKOQ010000160.1:0-7636 GCA_050294735.1 Roseibium sp.
GGCAAGCCTGACAACATCATCGAAAAGATGGTTGAAGGACGTCTGCGCAAGTTCTACGAGGAAGTCACCCTCGTGAAGCAGGCCTTCGTGATCGATCCGGACAAGACGGTTGAGCAGGCCGTCGAGGCCCTGGCCAAGGATCTTGGCACACCGGTCAAGCTCAGCGGCTTTGTCCGCTTTGCCCTCGGTGAGGGGATTGAGAAAGAAGAGCAAGACTTCGCTGCAGAGGTGGCCGCCGCCACCGGGCAGTAAGCTCCAAGCTTTATAAGGGCGCCGGTTTCGACCGGCGCCTTTTTTTTAGAAGGACCCACGAGAGAAAAGGCTGAGACATGACCAATCCCCTGCGTTGGAAGCGAGTGCTCCTGAAACTGTCCGGTGAAGCGCTGATGGGAAACCAGGCGTTCGGCATTGATCCAGTCATCGTTGAGCGGATCGCAAAGGAAATCGCGGACGCAGTGGCACTTGGTGCTCAGGTTGGGGTCGTTGTTGGCGGCGGTAATATTTTCCGCGGCGTGGCCGTTGCGGCCAAGGGCGGCAACCGGGTCACAGGCGACCACATGGGTATGCTGGCGACAATCATGAACTCGCTGACCATCGCCGATGCCTTGCGCCGTCTCAAGGTTCAGGCCCGTGTCCTGTCAGCCGTCGCCGTCCCTTCGATTTGTGAGACGTTCAGCCAGCGCGTTGCTGAACGCTACATGGAAGACGGCGACGTTATCGTATTTGCCGGCGGCACCGGGAACCCCTTCTTTACCACCGATTCAGGCGCGGCGCTCCGGGCAGCGGAAATGCGCTGCGACGCGTTCCTCAAGGGGACGCAGGTGGACGGGGTCTATTCCGATGATCCGAAGACCAACCCGGATGCCGAGCGTTATGAAACCCTTGGTTACGAGGAAGTGATCAAGCGGAACCTGAAGGTTATGGACACCACGGCCATTGCGCTCGCCCGTGATAATTCCATCCCTGTAATTGTATTTTCCATTCATAGTCCGGGTGCGCTTGTCAGCGTGCTGCAGGAAAGTGGCCGGTATACTGTTGTCGGCGACTGAAACTTTTGCCAATAACCGTGGATGAGGGACTTGTGTTTCGACGCGAGTGTGCGATCTTTGCCGCGGCTGTAACACTATGAGCCAACGAAGCAAGAATGAAGTGAGGAAGTTATGCCGGTAGATGGTGTGGACCTGGACGATCTGAAGCGCCGAATGCAGGGTGCTCTTTCGGTACTGAAAACCGAGTTTTCCGGGCTGCGGACTGGGCGGGCTTCTTCCAGCATGATGGATCCGATCACGGTCGAGGCCTACGGCCAGTCAATGCCGATCAGTCAGGTGGCAACCGTCAGTGTTCCCGAACCACGCATGCTTGCGGTCCAAGTTTGGGACAAGAGCATGGTTTCGGCCGTCGAAAAAGCCATTCGCGAATCGAATCTCGGCCTCAATCCGGTTGTTGATGGACAGCTTCTGCGCCTGCCTATTCCTGAATTGAACCAGGAGCGCCGTCAGGACCTGATCAAAATCGCGCATAAATATGCCGAACAGGGAAAAGTTGCGATCCGCCACGTGCGCCGCGATGGCATGGATACGGCAAAGAAGCTCGAAAAAGATGGCGACATCAGTCAGGATGACAGCCGTGTCGCTTCCGAAGAAGTGCAGAAGCTGACGGACAGCATGATTGCCGAGGTCGACACCATGCTGGAAAAGAAAGAGCAGGAAATTTCGCAGGTCTAAAAGCAGACCTTCGACATCTCTGTTCTTTTATCATGCCTGCGGGGAACCTTATGGCCTTGAGTCCAAACCCAGCCGATAAACTGCAGGCCTCGTCCGGTGGGGCGATTGGCCAGGCACGTCATGTTGGCTTGATCATGGACGGCAATGGCCGCTGGGCCAAGGCGAGGGGGCTGTCGCGTTCTGACGGCCACCGCCATGGACTTGATGCTCTGCGCCGGATTATCCGGCATGGGGTGAAGGTCGGCCTGGACTATATGACGATCTACAGTTTCTCCTCCGAGAACTGGAGCCGCCCGGAAACGGAAGTCAGCTTTCTGATGTCTCTTCTGCGGCGCTTCGTTCAGCGCGACTTGTCGGAAATACATCAGGCTAACGTCAAGGTCCGGGTGATTGGCGACCGTGAAGGACTGGAGCCCGGTATTCGTCAGCTGCTTGTGGACGCGGAAGAGCTGACGCGCGGAAACACGGGCATGACCCTGGTGGTCGCGTTCAATTACGGGTCGCGGGACGAGATTGTCCGTGCGGTGCAAAGTCTGGCCCGCGACGTCGCTAAAGGAACGCTCACCCCGGAAGACATTACCGCAGACAAAATCGGCGAGCGGCTCGACACCGCCGGTATCCCTGATCCGGACCTTATTATCCGGACCAGTGGCGAAATGCGTCTTTCCAATTTTCTCATGTGGCAGGCCGCTTATTCCGAGTTTTACTTTTGCCAGTGCCACTGGCCGGACTTCGATGAAAATGCCTTCGATCAGGCCTTGGCCGAATTCGGCAGCCGCGAACGCCGCTTCGGTGGCCTGAACGCAAAAGCCTTCTGAATGTCCGGAACCGGAAAAAACGGTGATGAACGCGCTTCGTCGAAGATGTCCGATCTGAAGCTGCGGATTGTATCGGCTACGGTGCTCGGGCCGATTGTCCTGGCCATCGCCTACTTTGGCGGTCTCGGATTTGTCGTTCTTGTCCTGGTCGCAGCCTTATTGTTTCAGCATGAGTGGTTCTCGATTACCGGCACTCCGGACAACAGCCCGTCCGCCATCGCGGGCTATGCCGGTCTTGTTGCCGCAGCCGTTTCCTACTGGATGGGACACCCTCTTCTTGGGGTCGGTCTTGTCGGCTTGAGTTCCTTGATGGTTTATACAGTGGGACGGTATTCTCTTTCGGCCCGGTGGGGCGCGGAGGGGGCGATCTACGCCGGACTTGCCCTGCTGGCGCTCATGGCCGCGAGGCTTGGCGAAACCGGCCAGATCTTCGTCTTTTTCCTGCTGATCGTCGTCTGGGCGACCGATATCTGTGCCTATTTCGTCGGGCGCTTTGCCGGTGGCCCAAAACTCTGGCGCAGGGTCTCGCCCAATAAGACCTGGTCCGGGGCGCTTGGCGGATTGTTTTTTGCCGTTCTGTTCGGAGGGGCTTTCGCAGCACTTGCCGGTCAGCAAGACCTCTTGCGCTGGGGTGGGCTCGCCGCTGTTCTGTCTATCGTTTCCCAGGCTGGAGACTTGATGGAATCCGCAATCAAGAGACGTTTCGATGTCAAGGATTCCAGCGGACTGATCCCCGGGCATGGCGGTATCATGGACCGGGTTGATGGCCTTGTTGCCGCGGCGATCCTCGCGGCTGCCTTGGGGCTCGTGTTCGGTGGCAGCATGATGGACCCGATCTCTGGTTTGTCGCTGAGCTAGCTGCGGGAATTGCGCCTGGCGCTTTGAGAAAGACATGCACTTGGAAAACCTTGCCTATCGCGCCCAAAACCCTGTGGTCCGGGACGGAGAGAAGCTTCGGATAACGATCCTTGGCGCGACGGGGTCGGTTGGCCGCAGTACCATCGATATTGTCGAGCGTAATCCGGACCGTTTCGATGTTGTCGCACTTGTGGCCAATTCCAGCTCATCGGAGCTTGCGGCGTTGGCCAAACGGGTCAACGCCGACTGCGCTGTTGTGGCTGACGCGGGCAAGGGCCGGGAGCTTGATGAGGCTATGTCCGGCACGGTCATTGCTACTGGCGCAGGAGAGAGCGCTGTTCTGGAGGCGGTTGACCGCCCCGCGGATATGGTCGTTGGGGCAATTGTCGGATCCGCTGGGTTGAAGCCAACACTGCAGGCGCTGAAACAAGGACGTTCTGTCGCGCTGGCCAACAAGGAATGCCTTGTCTCGGCCGGGGATTTGTTCATGGCCGAAGTCATCCGGCACAACGTGAGACTGCTGCCCGTCGATAGCGAACATAGTGCAATCTTCCAGGTGTTCGAGGCGGACAACGCCGAGCACGTGGAAAAGATTATCCTGACAGCCTCCGGCGGTCCGTTCCGGGAAATGTCGCTTTCAGACATGCATCAGGTAACTCCGGCGCAGGCGCTCAAGCATCCAAACTGGGAAATGGGAAGCCGGATAACGATCGACAGCGCGACCATGATGAACAAGGGTTTCGAGGTGATTGAGGCCTTTCATCTGTTCCCGCTTCGCCAGGATCAGCTGGATGTTCTGGTGCACCCCCAGTCGGTGGTTCATGGACTGGTCCAGTATCGTGACGGGTCCTTGCTGGCCCAACTAGGGTCTCCGGACATGCGCACCCCCATCGCCCATTGTCTTGCGTGGCCAAAGCGCATGGATGTACCGGTCGAGACGCTCGACCTGGCGCAAATCGCAAACCTGTCGTTTCAGGCACCCGATCCGGTCCGGTTTCCCTGTCTTCGCCTGGCAATGACGGCAATGACTCGGGGCGGCGGAGCGACAACGGTGCTCAATGCGGCCGACGAAATTGCGGTTGATGCCTTTCTGAAGGGGGCAATCGGCTTCATGGATATCCCGGCAGCTGTTGAAGCGGCTCTCGATAAGCTCGATGGTGCGCATGGTGGGCGGAAATTGAGCGATCTCGAAGATGTGCTCCTGGTCGATGAAGAGGCCCGCAGGGTTTGCATGGACTGGATATCCGCCCGATAGGCGGCATTTTCCCAGAACAAGGGCTTCACCGTTCCTTGAGCATGTCAAAAAAATCAATGACACCTTTAACTGGCCTTAATTGCTCAGCGTTTATCTAGTAAGAATATCGGATCGACCGCCCTCTATCGGGACTGACCAATGGAACTATTTTCGTCTGCCTATGACCTTCTGATCGGCTATATCGTGCCGTTCCTATTTGTCCTGACCATCGTGGTGTTCTTCCATGAAATGGGCCACTTCCTTGTGGCGCGCTGGTGCAAGGTGAAAGTCGATGCCTTTTCCGTCGGGTTTGGGCGGGAGTTGTTCGGCCGGACGGACAAGATGGGAACCCGCTGGAAGCTTTGCCTGATCCCGTTGGGCGGGTATGTGAAATTCGCCGGTGATGAAAATGCGGCAAGCGTTCCTGATCGCGAGCGGGTCGCGGCGATGAGCGAGGAGGAACGGGCAGGGGCTTTTATCGCCAAACCCGTTTGGCAGCGTGCCGCCGTTGTGGCGGCTGGGCCGTTTGCCAATTTCGTCCTGTCGGTCGTAATTTTTTCC
Source organism: Roseibium sp. (assembly GCA_050294735.1). Lineage (GTDB taxonomy): Bacteria > Pseudomonadota > Alphaproteobacteria > Rhizobiales > Stappiaceae > Roseibium. The sequence continues at coordinate 5,196 of JBNKOQ010000160.1, forward strand.
ATGATTTTCATTGCTTTCGGGAAAATCGTGACAGCGCCCATTGTTGAGACGGTCGTTCCCGATAGTGCCGCCGCGGTTGGCGGGCTCAAGCCTGGTGACTTGATTCTGTCCGTTGATGGAAAAGACATTTCCACGTTCTCCGATTTGCAGCGCATTGTTTCGGTGAGCGCGGATATTCCCCTGATTTTGGACGTGGAGCGCGGATCCTCAGTGGTGACGCTGACCGTTACGCCCAAATACCGGGAACTCACCGACCGTTTCGGCAATGTGCAGCGTCTCGGCCTGCTCGGTGTGTCACGGAGCCCAAAACCGGAAGACCTGATTCAACAGACCTATGGCCCCCTTGAGGCCGTTGCCGAAGGCACCAAGGAGACGGTTTTCATCGCCGGCCGTACACTGGATTATCTTTGGGGTGTGCTGTCTGGGAGGGAGGCTGCCGATCAGCTTGGCGGTCCAATTCGCGTTGCGCAGGTCTCCGGGCAGGTCGCGACTCAGGGGATCATTCCGCTGTTGAGCCTGGCTGCCGTGTTGTCGATCTCCATCGGGCTCTTGAACCTGATGCCGATCCCCATGCTGGATGGCGGGCATTTGGCCTATTACCTTGCTGAAGCCGTGCGGGGGAAACCCTTAAGCGAGAAAGTACAGGATGTGGGATTCCGGATCGGTATAGCAATTGTTCTGTTGCTAATGGTGTTTGCGACCTGGAACGACGTGGTTCACCTGACGAAACTATGACATCAGTTCCCTGAGACCATTTGACGTAGTGGCATCCACGCAACGCCTTCTAATGAAATCCATTTCCGGTTACGCGACCGGTTGCGTATTCGGAAAAAGACTGTAAAACGATCTCTGTTGCTGAGAATCTGGGGTTACCCCTGTGCTTCGGCACTGGGGATTTAAAAACATAAAGGCATAGCTCACTAATGCAGCGATTGCAGAAACTCATTCGCGCCGTTGTTCTGGCGGCTGCCGTATTTTCCACGGGCGCGATTCTTCCCGATACATTCGGTCCATTCTCGGCGGGCGTTGCAGAAGCAGCTGTTGCTCGGAACATCGTGGTTCGCGGGTCTACGCGGATCGAGGAGGAAACCGTCCTCAGCTACATGACGATCCGTGTCGGTCAGTCCTACGGGGCCGCGGATGTGGATGAGTCTTTGAAAGCGCTGTTTGCGACTGGCCTTTTTGAGGATGTCAAGATCACGCCGCAAGGCGGAACGGTCGTTGTCACCATCACCGAAAATCCGATTATCAATCGTGTTTCCTTCGAGGGAAACAAGAAGCTGAAAGACGATGCGCTTAAAACCGCTGTGCGCTCGACCGGACGGTCGATGCTGACGCGGGCCAAGGTGCAGTCGGATGTTCAGAATATTTTGGAAGCCTATCGCCGTTCCGGGCGTTATGGCGCGTCCGTTGATCCGAAAATCATTGATCGCGGTAACAACCGTGTCGATCTGGTTTTTGAAATCAACGAAGGCGACAAGACCGGTGTCGAGCATATTACCTTCATTGGCAACAAGGCGTTTAGTGACCGGCGTTTGCGCGATGTGATCCGGACCCGTGAAAGTGGCCTGTTGAGCTGGTTGCGCAGCACTGACACTTACGATCCGGACCGTCTTGCTGCCGATCAGGAATTGCTTCGCCAGTATTACTTCAAGAAGGGCTACGCCGATTTCCGCATCGTGTCCGCTTCTGCCGATCTCGATCGTGAGCAAAACGTATTTCATGTGACGTTCACGGTTGACGAAGGTGACGAATATACGATCAGCGATGTTGAGGTTGTTTCTTCTCTTGCTGAAGTTGATCCCGAGGAACTGCGGTCGCAGGTACGGACCAAGGCGGGCCAGACGTTCAACTCTCTTCGGGTTGAGCAGAGTGTTGAGGACATCACTATCAAAGTGTCCGAAAACGGTTATGCCTTCGCTCAGGTTCGTCCACGCGGAACACGTGATTATGAAAACAAGACCATCTCGCTAACCTATTACATCGAGGAAGGCCCGCGTGCCTATGTCGAGCGGATTAACGTCATCGGGAACGACCGGACACGTGAATATGTCATTCGCCGTGAGTTCGATATTGCCGAAGGCGATGCCTTTAACCGGGCCCTCGTCGATAAGGCGGAACGCCGGTTGCGCAATCTCGGTTTCTTCGAGAAGGTCAGTGTAACCACGTCTCAGGGATCCGCTGCTGATCAGGTTGTGATCAATGTTCATGTGGAAGAAAAAGCGACCGGCGAAGTTTCCTTCGGTATCGGCTATTCCACGACGGACGGTGTGATCGGTGATGTTTCGGTGACCGAGAAAAACTTCCTCGGGCGCGGTCAGTACGTGAAGATTGGCGTTGGCGGTGGTACGGACACGCAGACTTATGAGTTTGCTTTTGTCGAGCCGTTTTTCCTGGGAAGGCGCATCGCGTTGGATCTTGATGCCTATCGCAAGGTGACC
>JBNKOQ010000161.1:0-7580 GCA_050294735.1 Roseibium sp.
GAATGCCGCCGAGGAAAGCGGGGGACGGCCATGGCAAAGACATTCACGATCGCGGTTTTCGAAGGCGATGGCATCGGGCCGGAAGTCATGGCCCCACTGGCTGACGCAATGGGCCTCGTCAATGGCGAAGAGCGCGATTTGCAGCGTGTCGAGAAACCTGCGGAAGCCTTCCGTCGCCAGGCGCTCCGGGGTGACATAAAGCAGCTTGAGCGTTCCGGCGCGGGCTTTCTCGCGAACGGCTTCCTGCTCCTCCTGGGAGAGCGACGAATTCAGCGCGGCGGCTTCGACACCGGCAGCGGTGAGCGCGCCAACCTGATCCTTCATCAGCGCAATCAAAGGCGAAATAACAATGCCGATGCCGGGGCGGCAAAGCGCGGGGATCTGGAAACACAGCGACTTGCCGGCCCCTGTGGGAAACAGCACCACGGCATCCTTGCCGGTCACCAGCGCATCGACGACCTCGGCCTGGCGTCCGCGAAAATCCGGATAGCCAAAGACGCTGTGCAGAACCTCGCGCGGGTCGGAAGACTGAGTCTGGTCGTGTGCGCTGGCCGGAAGCGGCTGCGGTGCAAGCATGTGCAGAGTTTCCCTGATTTGCGCGCAGTCTCGCTTATTCGCTTCGCTTGAGCAATCTCGGCCTGTGGAGGAATTTAGACAATCAGCCTTTGCGGCAAGGAAAGGCTCGAATTTTCTGCACGTGGAAAATTCTTTGTTCAGATACGCGTGATAGTTGTTTTTAGATATTATTCGATATTGGGGTTTAGGGTTGAAAAACATGTTCTGGGAATTGGCTGGACGTTGCATTGAAATTTGGCGCTGCAACGCCAGAACGTTCGCTGTGATATCCGCGACGTGGTTCGCTTTGATTGTTGCTTGGGTTTTGTTTTTAAAATCGGGTGCAATTTCAGGCGTTTCGGCAACAAGCCTAAAACTCGCAATTCTGGTGTTCCATTACTGTTTCAACCTGCTCGCGGGGGCCGTTATAGCTGTGACCTGGCATCGTTTCATCTTGTTGAGAGAAGTTCCGGAGTGCAGAACGTTCAAATTGAGCGGGAATGAAGTTGGCTATTGCAGCTGTCTGTTGACTATAAGCTTTATGTGGGGGGTAGTCGTTGGACTGCCGGCTCTGCTGCTATTCGCTTCTTTCGGGAAATACGGATTTTATTTGGTCGGATTATTGATCCTGCTTCTGCTCCCGCTCAGTTATCGTTTGTCCCTGGTTTTGCCGGCTGCTGCAATTGGGGAGAGCTTTTCGTTTTTCGATGCGTTGAAAGTTAGCAGAGGCATGGGATTGCCCATGGTATTGGCCAACCTCGTGTTGCTGATCCCTGTCTTTGGGATCGGGTTCATTCTGATCATCTTGAGCTCGTTGGTTCGAGGGATCGCTGGGAGGGGCTTCTACATTTTGGCAGATGCGGTTGTTCAACAGGTGATCGGCTTCTCTATGGCGCTGGCTTACGTTACGATTTTGTCTGTCAGCTACAACTATGCGAAAGAAAGATGGTTCTCGGAGTTCAATTCGGAAAACCATCTCTCTTCAAGGTGATGCGGCGATCAGTTTCTCCGAAACCGAATCAGCCAAGTCTCACACACTCCAGACCGGGCTGGTAAAAATCGCGATTATGGTCAGGAAGGCGGCTTCGGCACCGGCAGCGGTGAGCGCGCCAACCTGATCCTTCATCAGGGCAATCAAAGGCGAAATAACAATGCCGATGCCGGGGCGGCAAAGCGCGGGGATTTGGAAATACAGCGACTTGCCGGTCCCTGCGGGAAACAGCACCACGGCATCCTTTCCGGTTACCAGTGCATCGGCGACCTCGGCCTGTGGATGAATTAACTCGAATGCTAAAAATTCCCCGGCGGCCTCTCACACCTCGAAGGTTGCCTCTGGGGTGTGGCGCAGGGTTTCGGTGCAATGCAGCCGCATGCGGCTGGTCAGATTGTCCAAATCCCCATCGAGCGCGGCCGGTTCGACGGGCTTGCCGAAATGAACATTGAAGGCGGCCTGCTTTTTGTTCAGCAGCTCATTGAAGACGGTCATGTCCCGGAGTTCCGTTGACACGCGGGCGAGGAAGTAAAACAGCCCGGAATTGCGCCCGCCCATGTGCACGGGGACGACCGGCACCTTGTTCTTGCGGGCCAGCGCCAGCGCGGAGGTCATCCATGGCCGTTCGGTCAGCTTGCCGTCATGCCAATAGGCGAGACGGCCGGAGGGAAACAGCACGACAACCCGTTCCTGGGAGAAAGCCGCCGCGGTGTTTTTCAAGGTTTCCTTGGTCTTGTCGCGGGTCTTGAAGTCGTGGCGCCATTCTACCGGCACGATCATTTCCGCCAGGCGCGGGTTGATACGGATCGCATCCCTGTTGGCGAAAATCGACAGGTCTTTCCGTCTGCGCTTGATGGCATCGTAGAGCGCCACGCCGTCGGCAATCCCGGTCGGATGATTGGAGATCAGCACGACCGGCCCCCCGGCGGGGACGTTCTCCAGCCCTTTGACATTGACATTGAGCTGCAGCAAGGCGCTGAGATGATCGAAAACACTGGGAGCGGACATGGAAGAGATAGCATCGGCCATGGTGACCGCCTGCCGGTAACGCAATATCCTGAACGCAAGAGGCCGGATGAGGGGCCACCAGGGAGAGGACATAACCCGGCGTCCGCGCTCCTCTATCAACGTGTCGACAATGCTCCCGGGCTCGGCGTGGTCCGTTCCGTCAGCTTCTTGAGAGGCCGTCATTGGGCTCCGGTGAGAATAGGCCACAGTCATTCCCAGTCTGCCTGAGACATCGCATGAATGAATGATTGTTAGCGGCACCGGGCCGCCGGGGCAACGCAATCTCCCGGCGGTGGGACAATTTTCACGGTAGTGTCACAACCATTTTTTGCTGGGCGTTTCTTCTGAAAGGCTCACACGCTCCACACAGGGCTTGTAAAAATCGCCACGACGCTCAGGAAGCCAGCACCCCAGGCGATGGAGCGGGGTGTTGCCCTGTCCATGTAATAACAGCCGGTATAAATCAGCCGGAGACCGATGAAGAGCACCGCGAGCTTGTCGATCCAGTCCGGGGAGCCTCCCTGCCACAATCCGACAATCACTGCGATGGCGAAGAACGGCAGAGCTTCGAAACCGTTGGCCTGGGCGGCGCTGGCACGGGCGCGGAAACCGTCTTGCCAAAAGTTCGGATCCCGGGGCTTGGCGTTGTCGTAGTCCTTGTTCATCTTCGCTGGAAGGGCGGCGGCTATGGGGAGAATAGCAGCGATCAGGATGCACCAGATGGCGATTGGCATGCTGTGTTTCTTTCATTTCAGAGTGGTTTACCGGCTTCGGTAAACAATGTGACAGCCCTGATTACTCTGCTCTAGCCTTGATGTTGGTGTGTCTCAATCTGATCGAATATGGCCGTGCAGATCTGATCCATCTCAAGTGTGAAGAAATTCTTGGCGGCTGCGTGGTTTGGATGATAGGGATCTTTGACCTTGCCATTCTTCTTGAGGCGAAAATAGTGTTTGTTCCCCTGGTTGGCAGCCACGGTTTCCGGGGTTTCGCCTGGCACGAATGAACAGCGCAATCCAGTCTTTTTGAAAGCGTTCGACAGGTTCTTCTGCGCGCGCAGGCGCAGATCGACAATCTTCTTTTTGTACACCGGCGCGGTCGTCATGAAAATGCACGGCAGGTCGGGCGGCAACTGCGCCATCAGGCGTTTAACGTCCTTTTCGGCGGCGGTGGGACTATTTGCCCAACGCTTGGCCGAGTTGCCCAGAAAGGACATCAGAAACAGTTTCGGGTTGTAATAATCGTCACGCAGCATTTCCTCCAGCGGCGATGTCTTCGGCGCGCAGAACTGATATTCCTTGCCTTTGCCAATCTGAACGTACTCGTTGCCGGTCTTGTTAACGATACCGTAGGTCCCGGCATTTACCCCCCATTTGGGATCAACCCCGCAGATCGTGTTCTTGGCGGGTCCCGACCGGGCTGTCCATGCAGCTATGGAACTCGACCGCACGCCGATGACACCGACGCGCATCTTTCCCAGCCGGTTCAATTCTCTCTTCTGCCGCGCATTCGGGTGGCAATGATCTTCGATGTCGCTAAAAAATTTGAGAAAAGCCGGGCCTGCTCCAAATGGGATCTGGCTGTCACCGATGATCAGGATTTCAGGTGATACAAACTCAGCGGCATTGGCCGGTGCAGTCAACATCATCAGGGCACACACGATACCCGTCATTTTAGTCAGAAAATGCATGTTCCCCTTGATGCTCTAAACTATTCCAGAATTAAAAATGTAGTATGCGATGTGACTACTATCTGAACAGAAACAACTTCATCACACTTCTGTGTAGTTCCTCAGTCTCAAGGCAACAGCTTTGTTTGATTCGCTCAACAGATTTTATTTGTCGTGAATATTGATTTGTTTTCATACAGCGTCGATCACTTTTGAAGCCAGAGCATCATACCTGCGTGAAAACAGGCATGGGCTGCAGTGCGTCCAAATTTTAAACAATGTGACGGCGACATGGTTTTAATTGCGTGAAATCAAAGACCGGGGGTTCTCATTGCACGTACTTCTTTCCAGGAACCCGATTGGCAGTGTTTCTAGGAGAAAATTTAATGTCTGTCACCGACTGGCAAGCCTTCATTTCCCAGACCGACGGCCGCATGGCGGAATTGCGCGGTGGTATTCCAGGTGTCACCAAGGGGTTCCACGAGGTCGCCCGCTCGGCAATCAAGGATGGCGCGCTGGATTCTAAGACGAAAGAGCTGATGGCGCTTGCTATTGGCATTGCGGCACGGTGTGACGGATGCTTGGCGTATCATTCCAAGGCCGCAGCAAAATACGGCGCGACCCGGGAAGAGGTCATGGAGACCATTGGGGTCGCGATCTATATGGGCGGCGGCCCGTCGATGATCTATGGCGCGGAAGCATTGGCCGCGTTCGATGCGTTCGCGGCCGAAGGCTGACGGGGCCTGAGCCACCGGGCCAACCGGAAAATACGGTTGTGTCATAAAGCCTATGAAACGTTGCGGTAGATGAAGGGCGACAGGCGCCGAATCGTGTGCCGCGGCGTGGAGGCTCAAAGTGCGCAAGACGACCGTTCTATTTGTCTGTCCGGACAATGCCCTTCTGGGGCCGCTTGCCGAGGCTTATCTGAATGCCCGGAGCACCGGATTCGTCCGGGCGTTTTCAGCTGGAATTTGTCCGCAAGCCCGGCTGGACCCGCTGGTGCCGAAACTCCTTTCCTCCCGGGGAATACCGGCGCGGGGGCTGGAGCCCAAATGCCTGGATATCTTTTTGATGCCGCACGCGCCGAAACCGGACCGGGTGATTTATCTTGCGGACATGGAAAAGGCGGCACTTCCCGGGGAATGGCGCGGCAGTGTTTCGGAACATGCCTGGACCGTTGCGGGGAAATCGCCGTTCCCGGGGTCCCGTCCTGCCGCGACCGAATATTTCCGCAGGATCCGCCAGGCAATCGACAACGCCATGCCGCAGGCTTTGGAAAGCCTGCCCGCAGCCTGATCAATTGGCGTCCTTGATCAGGCTGAGACCTAACCGCGTCTGGCGAGCAGGGCGTTCGCGGCGGGGAGCCACTGAAGGGCCCAGTGGCGCAAACGCTCGCCGGTGGCTGGGGCCGGCGGCGAAAGGTGGCCGATAACATCGCCTGCCTGGAAGGTCATGTCGGCTGAAAATTTGCGGGCCAAGGCCTGCATGCGCCGGTTGGTTGCAAGGCAATTGATGTAGATATGGGTCATGCGGCGGTCCTTGGCGGCCTGCAGCAACAGATCCATCAATTGCGCACCGATGCCGCTGCGGCGCCAGTCTTGTTCGACACAAAAGGCGGCTTCCGCCATGTCCGCCGTGCCAAGGGTGCGAAGTTCCGCCGTCCCGCGCACCACGCCGTCTTCGAGATAGGCGTAAATCACCGTGTCGAGTGTGAATGAGGTTTCCACGTAAGTGCGCAGAAAGGCGTCGCTGGCCAGCATTGCAAACCGGCTCCGGCGGGTTTCCGTATCCAGACGCAGAAGATGATCTCTGAAGAGATGCTTTTCGGTTGCGCCGATCTGCCGGATTTCGCCGTTGGAAAACGGGGTTGATCCCTGCGGGACAGCATTCTCCGATGGCTTGAAAAGCCCTGACAAGAAGGATCGGACGTGGACGGGCAACTGCATGGAGCGCTCCTGATGACAGACAGACTGTCCTCCCAAGCGTTCCTCCAAACGCACAAAGACATATATCAGTCGCAATGCTGCGGTTTCAATATGCTTGTTTATAAGACTTCTGTTGAGTTTTGCCTTGAAGTGGGGTCGTGCGTTAAGAGATGTAAAAGTGTTCGCGGCGGAACGAGGATTGATTCGATATGAAACGTAGTGTGGCAATTGCATTGGCGGTCAGTTGTGTGGTGGTTGTGGCTGGGTGCCAGCGCCTGTCGGGCGGGCGGAACTATGCGGCGCCTTTGCCGGCAACGCCAACAACTCCGGTGGGGCAGGGCGAATTGCAGCCACTCGACCCGCTGGCGCCAGCCCCCGGGACTGTAGAAGGCGGTGTGCCCGGATCCGATCTGGCCGCTGCTCCGGTCGCCGAGCCCGCCGGTGCGCTGGAAATCGGGCGCAGCGATATGGCCGGTGGCTGGAAAATCACGTCGGCCGGCGACAATTGCATGGCCTTTATGGCTCTGACGGCCTGGTCCGGCGGATATCGCGCCAACACAAGGGGATGCTCAACGCCTCTCTTGTCCGGCATTGCTGCATGGAATCTGTCTGGAAAACAGGTCAGCCTGAAAGATGGAAGCGGCAATATTATCGCGCAGCTCTATGCGACATCGGCTGAGCAGTTCAACGGTCAGACCTCAACAGGTGCGCCGATTTCCCTCTACAGATAACAACCTATGGTAAAAAATACTGGACGTATCCCGCAAAGGCTGTAACACTCCTTGGTGTTTAGGAGGCAGCCTGATGTCGAAATACGATCCTTTAAGAGAACACTTGGCGCGGCTGGAAGATGTCGTCTGGGCAGCAAAGCTGGGTGATCTGGAAGCCATTCTTGGAGTAGATCTGCCGAAAAGCGCCAGAGAACACCGGACCTGGTGGGCGAATTCGGGCGGTAGTCTCGTGCATCAAAATTCCTGGCTGGATGCCGGATGGCGCGTGGAGCGGACGGATCTCCTCCGCGATGTCGTTGTGTTCCGCAGGTTGCGCATAGGTGGAACCTCGCTGGCGCAATCGACTGCCAGCGAAGTCCGGCGCAAGACCGACAGGCGAAGCTCTGGTGAAAAGACCCTGGCCAAGGCAATGCCGGATTTGCGCCAGCCCGTCACGGTCACACTTCGTGCCGAGTGGAGCGCATTGGGTGAGGTTATCAAGGTGCCTTGCTCATCGTCGGCCATTCCCACTGGGGCAGGTGTCGCTCGTATTGTTTTCCTCAGGGACGACAAACCGCAAGCGGTGATTGTCGATACGGCGGCCATTCAGCCATTCTACCGGTCTTTGCGCATGGAGATCAGGACCGCCCTGGGAGAGCTGGATAACGGAATTCCCGATAGCCGGCTGCTTGAACGTCTGGGGCTTCAGGCCGGTGATCCCA
>JBNKOQ010000162.1:0-7510 GCA_050294735.1 Roseibium sp.
TATTCTAGGCCCGATCTCGGTTCAGTTCTCCCTCACCGCCGCGGCCGCAATCACGGTTGAATCCGGCCTCTCCTTTCTCGGGCTCGGGGTTGTCCCGCCAGACCCGTCATGGGGACAGATGATCCGCGGCGCCCGGGCCTTTATGGAGAAGGATCCACTCGGGATATTCGTTCCCTGCGCCGCGCTGTGCCTGACGATCTATTCCATCAATTTCTTCTGCGACCGGCTGCGCGATGTGCTCGATCCCAAGGGACTGGAGGACGGCAAGGATGCTGTGACGTCTGACGGCAAGGACGGCTCTCCGGCTGTAGAGCTCGCTCCCGGCAATACGGCGGAACTGCGAAATCTCACTCTGGCGTACACACCGGGCAAGTCCGCAGCACCGGTCGATCTGGTCCGCGGTGTCACCCTGACCCTGCCGCGCAACCAATGCACCGCTCTGGTTGGCGAAAGCGGCTCCGGCAAGTCCCTGACATCACTTGCCCTGATGGGGTTGCTACCATCCGCAATTCGCCCAACGGCCGGACAAATCGCCCTTGAACGTAAATCCGGAGCGCCGGTGAACCTTGCCGCGCTGGACAGAAAGACAGCAGAGACGGTGCGCGGCAACGATATCGCCATGATCTTTCAGGAGCCGATGACCTCACTCAACCCGGTCCTTCGAATCGGAGCGCAGATGGTCGAAACCCTTCAGGCCCATATGGAGATCTCCGCCGAAGACGCGCGCGCGCGATGCATTGCCGCTCTGGACCGGGTCGGCATCCCCGAGGCGGCCCGGCGTTTCGACAGCTATCCCCACGAGCTGTCCGGGGGCATGCGCCAGCGCATGATGATTGCGATGGCCCTGCTGTGCGAGCCGAAGGTTCTTATCGCTGATGAACCGACGACGGCTTTGGACGTGACCATTCAGGCCGAGATCATCGATCTCCTTCGCGACTTGCGGGCGCGCCAAACCGACGGGCTCAGCATGCTGTTCATCAGCCACAATCTCGGGATCGTCGCCGACATAGCCGACCGGGTCGCGGTGATGTACTCGGGGGAAATCGTCGAGGAAGGACCGGCCGGGCAGGTATTGTCCGATCCGCACCACCCCTATACGGCTGCCCTTTTGGAGAGCATGCCATCCTTGCATGAAGAGCTGCACTCGTCACGTGGCGACAGACTAGGCGCCATAACGGGCACACCTCCCCTGCCCCATTCACGTCCCTCGGGCTGTGCCTTCCGTGACCGGTGCCCGAAGGCAGAGGATCTTTGCGCCGCAACTCATCCGTCCCTCTACGAGTCTCGGGACGGCATCCGCTCTGCCCGCTGTCTGTTTGCGCCCGAAGCACTCGAAGCATCAGCCATGCAAGACCGGAGGAAGGAGGCGACACGATGACGGAGGCACTGCTTGACGTTCGTGGTTTGACCAAAAGTTATCCGAGCTCGAAGAAGGGATTGTTCCGCAAAAGCCGCATTCCAGTGCTCCGGGGCATAGATCTGAGCATTGCTCCGGGCGAAGTGCTGGGGCTGGTCGGAGAGAGCGGGTCCGGCAAATCCACGTTGGGTAAGACGGTGCTGAAGCTGATCGATACCGACAGCGGATCCGTCCGCTTTGACGGACGCGACCTGGCGACCCTGAGCCGCGAAGAACTGCGGGCGGTTCGCAAGGACATGCAAATCATCTTCCAGGATCCCTATGCCAGCCTCGACCCGCGCAAGACGATCCGGGCCGTCTTGTCCGAAGCGCTCGACACCCATCGGCTTCACATGGGTGCCCGGCGGGAGGCCCGTCTGAACGAGCTGCTGGAAATGGTCGGTTTGTCTCCGGAGTTCCTGGGACGCCTACCGCATGAATTCTCAGGTGGCCAACGCCAACGTATCGGCATTGCCAGGGCAATTGCGGTTGAACCCAGGTTTATCGTCGCCGACGAGGCCGTCTCCGCGCTGGATGTTTCAATCCAGGCCCAGGTTTTGAACCTGCTTGCAGATCTGCGCCAAAAAACCGGGATCTCGATCCTGTTCATCAGTCATGACCTGTCGGTTGTGCGCTTCATCTCCGATCGTGTGATGGTGCTATATCTCGGCAGGGTGATGGAGGTCGGCCCCGCCGACGATATTCATTTCAGCCCCGCCCACCCCTATACGGCAGCCCTGGTTTCCGCCGAACCAAGCCTGAACCCCGGTTCGGACCGTCTGCGTCTGACCGGAGAGATCCCCTCGCCGATCAATCCCCCCTCTGGCTGCGTGTTCCGCAGCCGTTGCCCGCATGCGCTGGACGCCTGCGCGGCCGAAATCCCGAAATTACGCCAATTCGCGGAGGCTCGATTTTCGGCCTGTATCCGCGACAACATAGTGAATGGAGCCAAGTAAAATGAGTTGGACCGAAACCGAGAAACTGAAGATCGCCGAGCTGACAAGTGAGGAATCGCGCCAGTTTCTGACTGACGAAGCGGTTGTCCTGGTTCCCATGGGATCGCTGGAGGACCAGGGAACGCATGCCCCGATGGGCGATTACCTGGGAGCTGAATGCGTTGCCATGGACATGGCCCGCAAGGCACGTGAATTCGGCATTCCGACTTTTGTGACGCCGAGCATTCCGTTCGGTGGAGCGGATTATTTCGGATCCACCCATGGGGGGATCGCCATGTCGCAATCGACCCTCGTGGCGCTTCTGGACGACATTTTCAAATGCCTGACCAGACACGGAATCAACAAGATCATGCTGGTCAACGGCCATGGCGGAAACGTCACGGCGATCACCGAGACAACCCACCGCTGGCGTCAGACGACCGGCATCTTTGTTCCCTCAATTTATCTTTGGCAGGTCAGTTACGAACTGCTGAAAGACATTCTCGGACCGGAAGGCGCTGCCAAATCCTCCGGCCATGGCGGCGACCCGCTCACTTCGATCGGATTGCATTACTATCCCGGTATTCTGCGGCTGGATCTGCGTCAGAAGCCCGCCAACAGCGGCAAGGTTCTCGGCGTGGACGTCGGCGGTATCAACGCTATCCGCTATGGCGGCGCGAAGATTCAGGCACCGGTTGAGGCTCTGGAAGCCGCACCTCATGGGGTCTGGGGCGGAGATCCGGCTTTCTCCAGCGCTGAAACGGGCGAGAAACTCAGTGCCCGCCTTGTCGACATCGGCGCGGGCCTCATCCGGGACCACGTGTCCAAGGGATTTGAAGCGGCCTAGTCGGCAGAGGCTTCCTTGAAAGTGACATAGCGCGGATTGGTCTCGCACCATTTCCGCGCTGCACTTTCCGCAATCTGAAAAATCTGACGAACTTGCGCCTTGCGCGCTCTGTTCAGGTGCACGCAGCAGATATCCAGCGGCGCTATGCTTTCAGTCGTCTCTATCAGTCTGAGTTTTCCGGACACAAGATCCTCTTCCAGCGAAGCCAGGGCGACCGCGGAAACGCCATAGCCCCGGCGCAACATCTCGCTGATCGTCGACAGAGAATTGCCGACATGGCGCGCATTCGGACGGGTGCGGCTTTCGAGCAGCATATGCGAGAGAACCTGCGTCAAAGGGGAGCTGGGCGGATAGAGTATGATCGGCAGCTGTCTGAGATCCCGTGCGCTCAGAGGCTGCTTCACATCACGTAACAAGTCCGGATGTGCGACCCACCCCACCTGATATTGCACGGTAAAACTGCTCGGCACCCGCGCCAGATCCGCCTCATCGGTCAGAAAGGCCATGTCCAGCACGCCGGCGCGCAGCAACCGGCGCAGTTCCCGATTTGAGCCGGAGTGAAAATCCAGGAGCACGTTGGGTGCCGCCTGGGTCACCATCTCCTGAAACAGAACTCCCCAGGTCATCGTCACCATGCTGACCAGGCCGACGGCAAAATGGCGTTGCCGCCGTTCGTCCAGGCGCGTCGCCATCGCCTCCCGCAGATTGACAAACATCTCTGCATATTCAGCGACTTGCTGGCCCTGCTCCGTCAGTCTGAAATGCGGCGTGTCACGCTCGATCAGTTGTTGATTCAAGGCATCTTCAAGGGATGAGATCCGCGCCGAGACCGCCGGTTGGGTCAGCGACAGGCGTTCAGCCACGCGGCGGTAGCTGTGCAGTTGGGTCAGCCAATAAAAGGCTTCCATTTGTTTGAAGTTCATAGGTGCCCGTTACCAGTTTGCCGACAAACTAGGACAGGCAGCCTGGAATGAAAAGTGCCCGCCGACTGGTTTAAACCCCAGAAGGCGGGCCTGCTCCTGTGTTGTGCATGTTGCTGGCGCAGATGCTCAATAACCACGCACGGCGTCGGCAATATCGTTCACGGCACCGGTCGTTTCGAAGGCCTCAAGGTTGGCCGCGATGATCCGGCTGCCCGTCCCGGCGTCGATTCGGGAGGCAATATGGGGCGTGACCGTGATCGCCGGATGGCTCCAGAACGGGTGGCCGGATGGCAGGGGCTCGGTGTTGAAGACGTCCAATGTCGCCTGGGATATCTGTCCGCTGTCCAGTGCGGCGAGAAGATCGGCCTCCACAAGATGCGGACCTCTCGCAGCATTGATAATGCAGGCCCCTTGGGACAGTTTGTTGAAGGTTGCGGCGTTCAAAATGCCTGTCGTAGCCTCTGTCAACGGCAGCAGATTGACCAGGATTTCCGTCCCCTTGAGGAAGGCATCGAATGCCTCCTCGCCCGCATAACAGGTAACACCTGCTGCTTCGCGAGGGCTGCGTGCCCAGCCGACCGTTTCGAATCCGAGACTGGACAGGGTCTGTGCTGCCGCCATACCGAGATTTCCCATGCCCATCACGCCAACCCGCCTCTGGGTGGCGGGCGGCACTTCAATGGCATCCCATTCACCGCGAGCCTGCGCAGCAGCCTGATAGGGCCGGTTGCGATGATGGCGCAACACGTGCAAGGCAACATACTCGCGCATGAACTGGGTCAGATCGGTGCCAACGGTCCGGATGATCGGAACATGTTTCGGCAGTTCGCTGTCCGCAAGAACGTGATCGATTCCGGCTCCAATGGAGACTATCGCTTTCAAATTCTCAAACCGGGCCATATCGCCGGTGCGCGGACGCCAGACCACGGCATATTGCACCGACGCGGGATCGGTTTCATCGTCCAATGCGTTGATGCTCCAGCCAGGCAGCAGAGCGCGCAGGCGCCCTATCCAGGCTGTCACGACTTCATCGGTCGGCGTATAGATGACGGCTTTCAAAGCTCTTTCCTTTTTGAAACAGACGCAGATACGGGCACAGGTCAGTTCCCCAGTTTGGAAGCCACCATGCCGGTTGCTCCGGACATTTGGCCAAGATGAGTTCCCGCCGTGATTTTGGCTTCGTTGACAGCTCCTTTTGCCGTCTTGTCCTCACCTATGGTAATCACTTCGTCCAGATCTTCCGGCGCAATGAAGAGTACACCGCAATCATCTGCCAGCACGGCATAGCCGGGCAGAACCGCCGCGCCGCCTATGGAAACGGGAATATTGAAACCTCCGCCTGAATTGTAGAGACGGGTCGTGACCGGCGACGGACCGCGAGACCACATCGGAAATGCCTGTTCTTCGATCTCGAGCGTGTCCGTATGCGGACCGTCAACACAGCCCCCTTCCAGTTTCATCATTGCCGCCATTCGGGTTACCCCACCGCCCCAGCACGCGTATTTGGTATCTCCCAGCCGGTCGACGGCCAGGAAGTAGCCCGGCCCCACCTGGCTCAGGCAATGGTGCAAAAGGGTCGAATCAAGACCTGGAATGGCCAGCGTGCAAACTGTCGCCGCTACGGTCTTGCCGCGCAGCACGGGCTGTATCGCCGGGGTTGCAAAGCCGTAGTGATAGAAATGGCCGATGGTCGCGGTTTCCAGCTTCGACAGGCGGTCCAGTTTTTCCTGCGGGATCCGTTCGGGCATGGGATTTGTTTTGTAAATGAGATTGCTCATGGGAGGTCTTTCCGGGTTACTGGGAGTTGGGGCCGAGGATCAGGTTCGGCAAAAATGTTATGATTCCGGGCACATAGGTGATCAGGATCAGCACCAGAAACAGCGGGATCAGGAAGGGAAGCACGGCCAGTGCAACCTTCTCGAAACGGAGCCGGCCGACCTCTGCGACGATGTAGAGACCTATACCCATGGGAGGGGTCGCAATGCCGATCAGCAGGCCAAGCTGGATGATGATGCCGAAATGAACACGGTCGATGCCGTAGGCGTCGATGACCGGCAAAAGGGTCGGCACCAGAATCAACTTCGCGGGCACGCCCTCCACCACACAGCCGACCAGGATAATGAAAATCAGCAACAGGGCGAGGAAGACATCGCGGTCGTCCGTCAGGGAGAATATTGCCTCGGCAAGTTTTTGCGGGGTCAAATCGATTGCCAGCAGCCAGCCCATGGCGATGGAAAACGAGATGATGATCATGATGACGGCAGTCATCATGGCGCTATCTGTCAGAGCCGAGCAAAAGCTCTTGAAGGTCAATTCCCGATACCAAACGCCCAGAGCGATGCAGTAGAGGCACGCCAGAACACCGGCCTCGGTCGCGGTCACAAAGCCGGACATGATCGATCCGAGGATGATCGCCGGAGCCATGAGGGCCAGAAACCCGTGTTTCGCGGTGCCGACGACCTCAGACACGGTCGCGCGTGGCTGGGTCGGAAAATCCTGAAACTGGGCGATGATCCGCACATAGATCATCAGCGACAGCCCAACCAGAATCCCGGGAACGAGTCCGGCAAGGAACATTCTCTCGATCGACTGCTGGGCCAGAAAAGCGTAGAGCACCAAACCGATGGACGGGGGGATCAACGGGCCGACGACGGAAGAGGCAACGGTGACGGCCGCCGAGAAATCGCCGCGATAACCGCTCTCGCGCATCGCCTTGATCTCAATGGCTCCAAGACCCGCGCAATCGGCGACCGCAGCTCCTGAAATACCGGCAAAGATCATCGACGACAGAATGTTCACCTGGGCAAGGCCTGCCCGCAAATGCCCGACAAGCGCATTGGCGAAATTGAAGATCCGCTCTGTCACGCCGGCCGCATTCATCAGGTTTCCGGCCATGATGAAGAAGGGAACGGCGGTCAAGGACGCCTTGTTCACCCCCTCCAGCATCTGCTGCGGAATGATTTGTATGGCGCTGGAGAAATCGGATGTCAGGAAGGTGACGAGGGTTGCGGACCCGATGGCAATGGAGATCGGCACGCGCAGAAGGATCAGCGCCATGAAGGAGCCAAACAGAATATAGGCCATGAATTCAGGCCTCCGGGTGATGGATCGACATGTTTTCGGGCATCCCGGCAAATTGCTTGGCGAGGTCGAGAAGGGCCGTCAGGAAGATCAGCGCTGCGGAAATAAAGAGAGGGACCGAGAGGGCCTGGCGCATCAGCTCCTGACCGCCCGGAAAGATGGCGCCATCCACGACACCGTTGGATGTGGCGAGAACCATCGGCATTTGCTGCAGCAGGAAAAAGCTAACCGTGAGGGCTGCAAGGTCAGACAAGCTTCTGGTCAGTGCATAGCCGGCAGGTCCCATCCGATTGGCCAGAAAATCAATCCGAACGTCCTTAAGCCGGAC
>JBNKOQ010000163.1:0-7474 GCA_050294735.1 Roseibium sp.
AGATCCCGTGTCGTGAACCGCCCGTCCTCGAACCCGACCTTGTCGCTGAGTTCCATCCGCGCGATCAGCCGTTCCACCTCCCCCGGCTCGACATGATCGATCCCGTAAAGCCTGTCGAAGAGATGAAAGTCAGTGAAGATCGCGGAAAATATCTCACGGTAGTCCTGCCGGTTCGCATCCGTGATCTCGTCGCCGTCACACAACACCTTGCCAAAATCCGGGACATACAAGCCGCACAGGAGTTTCAGCGCCGTTGACTTGCCACTGCCGTTTCCTCCCGTGAGGAAGACGATTTCACCGCGCTGCAAGGACAAGTTCATCGGACCGGCGGTAAAGGTCACCATGCCCTCACTGTCTTCATAGCTGAATTTCAGGTCTGCGAGCTCGATCGTCGAAAAATGCCTGAAAGGTGACGTTGTTCCCGCAGGTTCTCTTTTCCGCGGAACGACCCCGTCATCCAGCCGTTTTTCCAGGGCAAAGACATGAGTGAGACCTGCCTCCGCGCGGCCGACAAGCCGGACGACAGAGGTGATCGCCGCGATCGGCCCCAGGGCGAAAACAGCCGCTGCGGTAATCTTGTAGATCGTGTCGGTATAGCCATCGAAAAAAGCGGGAAGCAGGAAGACCACAATACCGACAAGAAGGCAGGTAAAGGCATTGCTGAACTGCAGCAGGTTGACCCAACGCCGCCCCAGGGACAGCACGACGTCTTCCAGCTTTCCAGTCACGTCGGAAAAGCGGTCGAACAGGGCATCGTTCTTGTCCGCGTTCAGTCTGATTTCCTGAAAGCCGAGGGTGAAATGGGACAGGCAGTCCAGCATTTCCGCTTCGCGCAGGTGCACATCCCCCAGGGCAGCAGTCAGCGCTTTCTGCCGCATCAGGAAAACATACAGTCCAAGCGCGGTGAACCCGGCCACGACCGCAAAAGAAATCAGCGAAAGGGTTGCGATATAGAAAAGGAGAAACAGCAGGAGGAAACCGCTTTGGGTCGCTCCGATCAGCAAGGGCAGCGTTTGGGAGAGATGATCTGTCTCTTGCGACACGGTGACATAAATATCGCCTTGCCCGATTCTCTCCAGGTATCGCAAATCAACCCGCTGGATTTTCCCGACCAGCCGGCGCCTGATGGCCTCGAGGCGCGACTGCACGACCCGATTGGCCTGTTGAAGCGAAAAGCGGTTTGACAACAGAAACAGCAGCAGTGTCAGAACATAGACAAACAGCAGCTGCAGTCCGACTTCCTGGCCGATCAGCGTCCGTTCCGCAGCCTTGTTGATAAGGCCGACCAGACCAGCGTTTCCAAGCCCGGACAGGACGGTGAACAAACACAGCGAACGGCGGTTGGCAGGCGGCCCGCCACGAAACAGCTGCAGGATGTTCATGCTGTATCTGCCATCGTGGCCGGAACTCCTCACCTGGCGCCTGTTCCGGCGCCCCGACTTCATCTCAGTCACTACTCATGGTGCCGCTGTCACGGCGCAATCAGATACAAGGGCAGCACTTCCGATGAGTTGAAGCCGCACCGACCAGCCTTCGTCTGAATGCTATTCGCCGGGCAATACGGATGCAAGCGCCGCGCAGATCATTTCCCTCCACGCTAGAGCCATATTACCTGAAAAGTCCGCATGTTACGGATTCCATGCCGTTTCACGAAACAATCGGTGATCAACGTTAATTGACCGTGTTGCTCCAACCCAAATCTCAATATTTCAGGTTGTAAGCCGAATTAGGTAGTCAAAAGGACTGTCCCTGCCAGCTTCGATTGTCTAACGTGAAAGTCAGGCATGACGGAAAGAAAAACACTCTCATATCCGTCATCCATGACGCGGCCCCAGTTCCCGAGCATTCGTTGACCATGAGCAAAATTCGCGATTTCATCGAAGAGCAGTTCCTCATCGAATTCGACGAGACGTTTCCTGAAACATCCGATCTGTTCAAAGAAGGTGTCATGGACTCGTTCGGCTACATCCAGCTGGTGCGGTTCCTGGAAAAGGAGTTCGACATCAAGTTCTCCGAACAGGAAATGACCGGGGGCGTGATGGTCAGCCTGAGCCAGATCGAGCAGATCGTGGCGCGGAAGATATCAGAACGGCAAATAACCTGAAGTTCGGACAAGGTGCGTTTCGATGTGCGGAGTTGCTGGAATAATCAGCCCCACCCATCCTGCCCCGGCGTTGTCCGGCTGGATGGAAAATATGCTTGCGCATATCGGCCACAGGGGACCGGACGGCGCGGGATATGTCGCAGGTGACGGCTTTGCCATAGGAACGGTCCGGTTGGCCATCCTTGATCCCGCAGCCGGCGCTCAGCCCTTCAGCGATGCGACGGACCGCTACTGGCTTTGCTATAATGGCGAAATCTACAATTACCGCGAGCTGAGAACCCGCCTGGAAGAACTGGGCTGCCGTTTTCATACCAACTGTGACACCGAGGTCGTTCTCAACGCATGGATCACCTGGGGAGCCGATTGCTTGCGCCGCTTCAATGGCGGCTTTGCCTTCGCTCTTTACGACCGAGAGCGGGAAGAGCTTTTCCTGGCCCGTGACCGGTTCGGCAAACGTCCCCTGTTCTACACATTGAATGACGGCGCCTTGCTGTTCGCATCGGAAATGAAGGCGTTTTTAGCCATTCCAGGCTTCCGTTTCGAACAGGATCCGGACCAGCTGGCCTCCATATTGGGACAATGGACCCCACTACCCCATCAGTCGGGTTTCAAGGGAATTCACAGCCTGCAAATGGGTCAGTGGGCGTCTTTCCGGAATGGCTCTCTCAGCATCCACACCTATGCGGATCTTCGTTTTGACGAAGGCCCTGAGGTTTGCGCAGAGGCCGACGCCCTGGATCTTATACGTGAACGGATGGACCGCAGTGTGGAGCTTCGCCTGCGCAGTGACGTCGAGGTCGGGGTTTACCTCAGTGGCGGCGTCGATTCCGCGATTGTTGCCAAGCTTGCAAAAGACCACTCTGCACGGCCATTGTCGACGTTCTCCGTCATGTTCGAAGATGCGGAGTTCGACGAATCCGACGATCAGATGCTGGTCTCCAGCCATCTCGGGACACGCCATACCGCCCAGAACATAAGCTATCGCGATATTGCCGAAAGCACGCCCGCTGCGGTCTACCACGCCGAAGTACCGGCCTTCAGAAGCGCCTTTGTGCCGATGTACATCCTGTCAGAGCGTACCAGGGCCGAAGGCATCAAGGTTATCCTCAGTGGCGAAGGCGCGGACGAGGCCTTTCTTGGCTACGACCTCTTCAAGGAGACCCTCCTGCGCGAAGCGTGGAACCGGTTGCCTGAAGACGTCCGCAGATCCAGACTGCAACAGCTCTACCCGCATCTTGCACATTATGGTCCGGAGGACATTGCCGCGGTCACCGGGCTCTATCATCAGTTCTCCAGCGAACAGATGCCCGGCCTCTTTTCCCATGAGCTGAGGTTTCAAAACGGCCAGTTTTCCAACCGCTTGCTGCAACAGACGGGAGATCCATTCGGCGAAATAAAGACTTATGTCGCCGAACAGGAGACTTTCTGGAAGCTCTCGCCGGTGGAGAAAGCACAATGGCTGGAGTACAAGACGCTCCTTCCAGGTTACCTGCTTTCAACACAAGGCGAACGTATGAGCATGGCGCACGGAGTGGAAAACCGTTGCCCGTTCCTCGATCCCGATGTCTTTTCCCTGGCGACTTCGATCAATTTGAAATTCGACGACGGATTTAACGAAAAGCGGCTCTTGCGTGAGGCATTTCGCGGCAGCCTGCCGGACAAGATCATCGACAAGCGCAAATTTCCCTATCGCGCACCCGATGCCGCGGCCTTCGCCTCCGCGCGGCCTGAATATCTCGACCTTGTCATGAGTGACGCGGAACTTGAGAAGGTTCCCTTCCTGAACGCGCGGTTTGCCAAGCTCCTGGCAAACAAGGTTCTGACAAAACCCGCCGACCAGATCAGCACCAAGGAAAACCAGACCTTCCTGTTTCTGCTGTCCATCTGCCTGCTCAACAGGCGTTTTGTCATGCGCAAGGACCTGGAGACCGCCAAACTGCCTCCTCTGGAAAAAGTCGTGCGTCTCGACCACCCGGACCGGGCCAGAGCCAGCTCTTAGTCTTCCCAGGGGAATTTCAGTTCAGTGACATATCGGCGGATGCCATCCAGAACCGCCGGATCTGAAAACATTTTCCGGTTGGCCGCCAGCGCCGATCTCTTGTCTTCATCCGGCTTACCCGTGCACGCGGCCAGATAAGCCTTGTACTCGGCAATCGCCGGTTTCCGGAGTTGCCTCAATCGGCCAAGGTGCTGCCGCAAGGCAATTTCCGGATCGTCGCACACAACATCGGCAAGCCCCCAGGCCTCGGCGTCGACCGCACTGACCGCTTTGGTCGACAAGGTCATGTAATGGGTGCGCTGCCGCCCGATGCGCCCGATCAGAAACGGCAGGACGCAGGCCGGAAACAGCCCGAAGATAAGCTCGGACAGGGCAAAGCTGGCGTTCTGGCCCGCGATCACAATATCCGAGGCCGCGACAAATCCCACACCGCCTGCGTTTGCGCGGCCAGTGACAAGGGAAATAACGATGAACGGCCCCTGGGAAAGTTTCAGCCAGACATCGTAAAGTGGTTCCGGATCTCCGGTGGCCCCGTTCTCCGCGACGCTTTCGAAATCACCGCCGGCGCAGAAGACGTCTGCCCCCCCTTCCAAAACGACGCACACCACCGGCTTGTCGTCATCCTCGCCGGATTGCTCTGAGCACAGGTCCAGAACCGTATTCAGTTCTTCGATCATCCGGGCATTGATGGCATTTCCGGCGTCGGGGCGGTTCAATGTGATCCGGCAGATGCCGCTCGCGGTGGTCACCTTCAGGGTTTCAAAGCCCATCGCTTTTTCCCTCCCCCGCCGCGCCTATGACGAGCGCCGTATCTATGCCGCCGAAGCCAAAAGAAAATTTCAGCGCATGTCGTATGCGGTGCCGTTCCGGCTTTTCCCGCACCCAATTCAGGTCCGGATCCAACGGGTCCGTCAAGTTCCGGGTGGGATGCAGCCGGCCCTCCTCCATCTGGATCAGGACGGCTGCCAGTTCGATCGCTCCCGCGGCACTGAGACCATGCCCGAGGATCGACTTTGTCGCATTGAACCGCGCATGATCCAGCCCCAGCGCCCGATAAGTCTGGAGTTCGGTATCATCGCCAGCGGGGGTTCCGGTCGCATGGCCGTTGACATAATCGATATCGGTGGGGTTCAGCCCCGCTGCCGCAAGTGCCCGTTTTGCCGCGCGAACCTGGCCGATTGAGTTCGGTTCTGGCCCCCGCATTCCGTCCACCACGTGTCCCGTTCCCAGAATCGTGCCGTAGACTTTACCGCCCCCGGCACCGCCTGCGCGGCGCAAGACAAGCGCGGCGCAGGCCTCGCCGTATATGAAGCCGTCATGCTGAGCATCCATCGGGCGGCATGCCTCTCCTGGCCTGTCCGAATATTTGACCGACCCCATCGCCCCCATGGCGCGCATCGCTTGCAGATCGTGCGCCGAAACATCCTGCAGCGCCCCCAATGCGATGCAGACATCGACACGGCCGGAGCGAACCGCATCGGCGGCCTCGATAACGGCAAGTGCGCCACTTGCAGAAGCGCCGCCGACAGTCTTTGCAAACCCTCGAATTGGATAGGACGCCGCGCAGAGGCCGCAAATATCGGTATCGAGGAATATGTGCCCGTGCCGCGGCGGAACATAAGCCAGCCGGCCGGCATATGCTTTCAACGCCAGCGCCCGTTCCCGCGACATCAAATTGCTGCCCCCGACCACAAGGCCAATGCGTTCCGGGTCAACGGTCTGCAGACCGGCATCCTGCCAAGCCTCATCGAGTACAGAGATGGCAACGAGATTGCTGAATGGCGCGGTTCTGGCAATCCTCGGAGGCAGAACCGGGGGAGGATCCGGCATCTCGACCCCGATAAAGGCCTCACCTTCCGCTTCCCGACCCTCACGGCACAGAAAGCCGAAAAGATCCGGAGCCTCGAACAGCGCTTTGCGGAAGACATCCTTGCCATGGCCAAGGCCACATGCGACGCCGACCCCGGTAACGTCTACCGCTGCGCAGTGGTCAGACGCATTTGGCATAAAACAGGTCAGCCAGTTCGCCGATGTTGCGCGGGCCATGCGTCTCAACCATCGGGAACTTGAGGCTGAGCTGTTCCATGGTCGCCAGAATGACTTCACTCCGTTCGATAGAATCGACGCCGAGATCGGCCATGGAATCCGCCCGTGTCATCGGCTTGTCGGCCAATTCCGGCACGGTTTGACGGATCTCGGCAAAAATGATTTCGGAAATCTGATGGCTGTCCAATGTATCCCTCGCAAACCTGCTGCCGCCCGGGTCCAGACGTCAGATCCAGCTGTAATTCCTGTGGTATCCCTTCACATTGTCCAGCACAAGCCGGTCGCCCTTGCCTTTGGCCGGCCATGCGCCCGGAATAATGTTGTGATCCAGATCGGCGTCCTTGGTTCCGAAGCGGACAATTTCATCGCCTGACAACAGTTTTTCATATTCGGCTATCGACAGGCGATAGCGCTCATCTAGCGCATCAGATATCCCCATCGCGGCGAGACGCTGTGCCCCCTCCGGCGCCACGACACCACTGAAGAACTCCGAACAGCACCCGGACCCATAGGAAAACAGGCCGATCCGGATCGGATTTTCCGGCTTGACTGTATCGATGGTCCCGGCCAGGGCGACGAAAACCGACCCGCCCGCCGTGTTGCCAACCCGCTTTCCGTAGGCCAGGCTAGGTCCAAGCCGGGTCTCGAAGTCTGCTGCAATGTCCGCAGGAGCTGCCTTGTAGAGCCTGCGCATCAACTGCCGGTGAGCGCCTTTGACCATTCCGCCAAAAGGTGTGTGAAAACAAAGCTGATTGAAGGTTTCCCGGAAGTCCGCACCTTCGACGCGCCGGGTATAATCCTCGAATGCACCAGCGCAGCAATCGAGATAAGCCATCAGGGACAGGTCCGCATCTCCGGCCTCGGTATCAGGCCCGGGGCGGCAGGTGTCCATGACTTCGAAGGCGTGATTGCCATATGCCCCCTGATCCGTCTGGAAAACATGCGGCGTTCCGGACACCAGCATGGCAACGGCCCCAGCTCCCGAACTCGGTTCGGAATAGGCCCATTCCTGAACAGCACTCGCATCGGCGAGCGCGAAGCGCGATATGTCGGTGGTGACCACCAGCACCTTGGCACCGGGGGACGTGCCGGAGAGAATGAAATTGCTTGCCATCTGCAGGCCGGCGGTGCCCGAATAACAGGCCTGCTTGATCTCGAACAAACGGCAGTTCGACGGCAATTCGAGATAGCGGTGCAGATAGGTGCTCATCGATTTGCCGAAATCGAGACCGGATTCCGTGCAGGTAATAACCATCTCTATCCGGCTGCGCTCATCCGGGGACAGAGCGTCAACGACCGGCTTTGCCGCGTTGACCGCAAAGGTG
>JBNKOQ010000164.1:0-7455 GCA_050294735.1 Roseibium sp.
GAAGATCATGAAATCTATTTTCGGAAAGACATTAGGCGGGCTCGCACTGATCGGTGTCGCGACGCCGGCCCTGGCGCATACGGGGGGCGCGATCGGTGGACTGTCCTCCGGCCTGTTCCACCCCGTCTTCGGGATCGACCACCTGCTCGCGATGGTCGCTGTCGGGGTCTGGTCGGCCGCGCAACCAGCGCAGCAGGCCTGGCGCGGCCCGGTTCTGTTTGTCATCATGCTGGCGATCGGTGCGTTGCTCGGTGTGAACGGTTTGCCGTTGCCGATGGTCGAGCCGGGCATTCTCGCCTCCGTCGTCATTCTTGGCCTGATGATCGCCGCCGCGCGCGTTTTGCCTGCGGGTGTCGGTCTCACGGCAATCGCGGTCTTCGCGCTGCTTCATGGCCATGCCCATGGCCATGAAGCAGTGGGGGCCCTGGCGGGCTACATGGTGGGCTTCATGATCGCGAGCGCCACCTTGCATGCGGCGGGTTATGGCCTTGGCCGGCTTGCTGGCGATCAAAAGCACGGGCTTGCAGTTGTCGGATTGGCAATTTCCGGAGCCGGTCTCGTGCTGGCCGGCGGATAGGAGGAGGCGATGACTGTTGAGACCACCGCATCCCACAAGGAAGAGGCCGTTTATGTCTATGAGGCGCCGGTGCGTGTGTGGCATTGGATCAATGCCCTAGCGATCCTCGTTCTTGGCATCACCGGTTATCTGATCGGATCGCCGCCTCCGGCGATCCATGGCGAGGCTTCAGCCCATTTCCTGTTCGGCTGGATCCGGGTCCTGCACTTCAGTGCTGGTTACATTCTCGCTGTTGGCATCCTGCTGCGGATCTATTGGGCCTTTGCGGGCAACAAGCACGCCCGGCAGATCTTCCTGCCACCGGTCTGGCGGGGGAGTTTCTGGTCGGAACTTGTGCATGAGGTCAAATGGTACGCCATGATCGCGCGGGAACCGAAGAAATACGCCGGCCACAACCCGCTCGCGACCTTGGCCATGCACATCATGTTCGTCTGGGTCATCGTCTTCATGATCTTCACTGGCTTCGCTCTCTATGGCGAGGGAACCGGCATGGGGTCGTGGCAGTACACTCTGTTTTCGAGCTGGATCATCCCCCTGTTCGGCCAGAGTCAGGACGTTCACACATGGCATCACCTGGGACTGTGGGCGATCGTGTGTTTTGTCATCATCCATGTCTACGCCGCTGTCCGGGAAGACATCATGTCCCGGCAGTCAATCATTTCATCCATGTTCTCCGGTTGGCGGACCTTCAGGGACGACAAGCCGATGGATGATCCTCACTAGCTTGGTCAATTGTGCATATCCAAGCTTACTCTGGCGGAGCTGTAACGGCTCCGCCTTTTTTTATCTCCAACTGGATTGGTTGCTTCCAGTTCATAGACAAGCCCGGCTGCCGGGGCATGGTTTGCATTATTAATATGGAAAGTTACTATCCATACATGAACAAAAATGGATACTATTTATCCATACATGTAGAATGCCTCAGGAATAAAGTTAGTAAAAACAAAGAGATAGATAATTTTAGGGTCTGGCATGGCTCTTGCGATGTTCACCTTACCCCGCATTCCGGCAAGGCTCGATAAGACGCCAACGGGGTAAGGGTTGCGCCACGGAGATTTCGTCTCCGGCGCAAGAGGGAGGAAAAGCCGTGACTATGGATGCGCCTGCCGTGCTCGTGCTCGGCATCGGTAATCTGCTATGGGCGGACGAAGGCTTCGGCGTTCGCGCCGTGGAGGAGTTTCACCGCCGCTTCGAGGTGCCCGCGAATGTGCGGGTGATGGATGGAGGAACCCAAGGGGTTTATCTCGTCCAATACATCCGCGATGCCGACATACTCATTGTTTTTGACGCTGTCGATTATGGACTGCCACCCGGCACGCTGAAACGGGTGGAAGGCGAGGAAGTTCCCAAGTTCCTCGGCGCCAAGAAAATCTCACTGCATCAGACCGGATTTCAGGAAGTGCTCGCCATGGCGGAAATGCTCGGCGACTATCCCGACCGACTGCTGTTGATCGGTGTGCAGCCTGTGGAGCTGGACGACTACGGCGGCAGCCTGCGGCCGGAAGTAAAGGGGCAGATCGGCCCGGCGATCGATTTGGCACTTTCATTCCTCAAGGATCACGGCGTCTCGGCTACGCCCCGCGGCGATGCTCTCGATGAAGACAACACCATCGCCTCGCTTGAGATGACGCTTGGCCGTTATGAAGCTGGACGACCGGCGGAGGACGAGGCCTACCGCCATGGCGACAACCGCGTGCTGGCCGGCGAAGGCTGGCAGGGACCGGAAGACTTCGACGCTGAAATGGCCCGGCTGGTCCACACGGCGGCGGAGCGGAGCTGATGTGTCTCGGCATTCCCATGCAGGTTCTGTCTACCTCCGGACTGACGGCGCGATGCAGTGACCGGGGCACGGAAACGGTGGTTGATTTGAGCCTTGTTGGCCCTGTTGAGCCTGGAACCTGGCTGATGGTGTTTCTGGGCGCCGCCCGCGAGGTCCTCAGCGAGGAAACGGCAAAACAGACGGTCAACGCGCTGGAGGCGCTCGGCATGGCCATGCGTGGCGAGACGGATTTCGATCATCTATTTGCCGATCTGACCGGCCGGGAACCGAGCCTGCCGGATTTCCTGAAACCCACGGAGAGCGGTACCTCCAAATCTTGAGGCAGCACATGTTTTCACCTCTTCTGCAATCGATCATCGACCGGGAAGGCTACGAAATCGTCAGTCATGAGACGCTGGCTTCAGCTGCGCAGGCGCATGAGTTCTCCATGGTTTTTTTCCCGGGGGATGCGGAACGGCTGGCGGAAAGCAACGATGTCGCCGTCGTGCTGCCGGAACTTGGCAAGGCGCTGATGGGCAATGTTGCGACGCTGATCGTCGAGCGGGGCAGCGAGCGTGAGCTGCAGCGGCGGTATCTCTTCAATGCGTTTCCGGCGATCGTCTTTCTGCGCCGGGGCGACTATCTCGGCGTTTTGCAGGGCATTCTCGATTGGGCCGATTACCTGGAGCAGATCCCCGACATTCTGGGGCGTGAGCCAAGCGATCCGCCACCTTTCAAGTTTCCCGACGGCTGCGGCGTTGCGCCCGATAGTCTTCGGCACTGAGTATTTGTTTTAAGGAGGGGACGGCAAGATGAGCAATCCAATCGGACCGGTGGTCGGGCCAGGCAGCCAGCCTCTGGATGAGGACGGTGGTGTTCTCGACTACATGACCATGCCGTCGGGCATGATGACCTTTGCGGCCCCGAACCTGCCGGAGGTGGAAGAAGCAGAGGATCTGGTCGCCGGTAAGGCTGCGCTTGAGGAGCTTCTGCGGCTGCTCGAAGCTTATGATCAGACCGGCTCCGCCGGGCGCGTGGATCTGAATAGCCTGGACGAAACCAATCTCGCCCTGGTCAATCAGGTGCTGGGGGAAGGTGAAGTCTCGGTGATCGGAGGGGCGGCGCTGCAGGCGCAGGAAGCTGTTCTGGCCGGGGTCTGGCGGGTTAGGGAAACAGCAGCGGACGGCCTCCCTGTAGCCGATTATGTGGAGGTCGCGGCGTTCCCGCGGGCCATTTTGAGCAGGGCTTTCACGGGTGCTCAGGCGCAGGTCACGATACCGGACCGTTTTGGCCCCAATGTCTTTAACGCTCCGCCCTTGCTGCCGGAAATCAACGAGCACGCCCTCAGGTCACGGACTGCGGCGGAGCCTCATGTGATCAATCTCTCGCTGCTGCCGCACACGGAGGAGGATCTTGGGCTTTTGAACGATCTTCTCGGCAGGGGGGAGATCACGATCCTGTCGCGCGGCTACGGCAATTGCCGCATCATGGCGACAGCGACACGGGATACCTGGTGGGTTCAGTTTTACAATTCCCAGGACGCGATGATCCTGAACACCATAGAGATCTGCCCCATTCCGGCCGTCGCCTGCGCGGCGCCGGAGGACATCGCCGATTCAGCGGAACGCCTGAAGGAAATCCTTGAGGTTTACCGATGAGTGAGGGGTTCTTCGCCGGTTCCTATGGCGGCGACGCCAGCAAGATAGGTCCCGCGACACGGCTCGAATGCAAGATCTGCTGGCATGTCTACGATCCCGCTGAGGGAGATGACTACTGGCAGATCCCCCCGGGCACGCCGTTCGCGGCGCTGCCGGACCATTGGACCTGTCCGGAATGCGACGCCAGCAAAGACGGCTTCTTGGTAATTGGAGACGCATAGGTCTGAACATGAGCAACGCCACCGCCATTACCGAGCGTTTGGAAGCCTGTTTCCGGCAGGTACATGCCGAACGCATGAGCGGAATACCGATCCTTAACGGTAAACTCGGCGTGCGCGCGGTCGGTATGGCGCCCTGGAACGGCTTCTGGTTCGGCGTTCTGATCACGCCCTGGTTCATGAACTTCGTGTTGTTGCCTCCGGAACCGGATGAGGAAATCATCCGCTCCGGCGAAAAGCGCTTGTTCGCCTTTCCTGCTGGGCCGTTTGAATTCATCCGGGGGCAGGAAGACGGTCTCGGGCCGTTCTGGATGTGCTCCCTGTTCTCGCCGGTGTTTGAATTTGAGGACATGGCAACGGCAGAGGCCACGGCTACCGCGGCGCTCGCCGGGGTGATGGAAGGCGCTCAGGAGGACGAGGACCGCGACATGCAGCGGATCTGGCAGGGAGACCTGCCGGAGGCTGAGAGCCTTGAAGGGGAGAATGCTGCAGCAGAACCAGAGGAGGCCGGAGCCACTGAAGATCGCGGCAGCGCAGCGGTTGCGGCAGAGTTGAGCCGCAGGAAGCTGTTGACCGGCCAGTTCAGGGACACCTCCCAATGACGGCAGAAGGTAAGGTCATGATCGATCTGCCGGCGTCGCCCGGCGCCCCCGTGGGCATGACCTATCTGCCGCCGGCGGATGTGACACGTCTGCTGATCGGTAAAACGCCGGAAGAGGTTTTGAAAATCATCCCGCTTGTGCACAGTGTTTGCGCAACGGCGCAAACACACGCCTCGGTGCTGGCGCTGGAAGGCGCGCTTGGCATCACGGCGCCGAAGCGGACCCTGTTGGCACGGCAAACGTTGACTATGATGGAGTGCCTGCGGGAACATGTCTTGCGTGCGATCATTGACTGGCCAAAACTGATGGGCCTGACGGGAGATGTGATGGCAGCCCGGCAAGCAATAGCCTTTCTGCCGCGTTTTCAAGTGGGACTTACCGGTGCCGGGGGCGCTTTCAGCCTAAACGCCGAGGTCGTCGCAAATTTTCCGCTCCTGTGGGGAGTTCTTGATGAGGCGGCGGCTTTTCTGGAAAAGCACGTTTTTGGAGAAGCCGTTGATGTATGGCTTTCGCGGCGCGGTTTGGATGAGCTACGGCAGTGGGCGATCATGGCGGAGACAGCTGCGGCCCGCTTTGTCGGCTGGCTGTTCGACACCGGCCGTTTCGGGATCGTTGCTTTCCCTGCCTTCGAAAACGGTGTGGCTGGTGCTGACGCGACTTCTTTTGTCCGCCGGGCCGGTGATCCGCTGCTTGTCAGCCTTGGGGCTCCGGCGCTTGGCGCCCGTTTTGCCGCACGTCTGGTGGAACTCGCCCGGTTGCCGGGCGAAATCCGGGCCGTTCTGGCCGGCGAAACCGCGGTTCCAGCGCCACGTGCAACCGGTCAGGGAGAGGTCGAGGCAGCACGCGGGCCGTTGCTGCATTGGGCAAGGGTCGAGGATGATCGTGTGCAGGAGTACCGGATCGTGCCGCCAACGGCCTGCAATTTTGCCCGTCAAGGCGTTGCCAGTCTGGGTCTGAATGCAATTGCTGCCATGGACAGGGAGGAGCAGAGGCTTTGCGCCCACCTAGTGGTCAACGCCATCGACCCCTGTGTCGCTTACGAAGTGAGGGCCGCCTGATGCATGAGATGTCGATTTGCGAAAGTATTCTCGGCCTGCTGCAGGAGCAGGCTCAGGCGCAGAACTTCTCGAGAGTCGAGCGGATCTGCCTTGAAATCGGACCGCTCTCCGGCGTGGAGGTTGAGGCACTCAAGTTCGGATTCGACGTGGTCATGCGTGGCACGCTTGCTGAAGATGCCCGTCTGGACATCATCGAACCGGAAGGCAAGGCCTGGTGCATGCCCTGCGGACAAACCGTAACCATCGAACAGCGTTTTGACGCGTGTCCGGAATGCGGCTCGCACCAGTTGCAAGTCACGGGTGGCGGCGAACTTCGGATCAAGGAACTGGAGGTGAACTGATGTGTACTGTCTGCGGCTGCGGCGAAGGGGAGGTTCGCATTCACGGTGGTGATCACCACCATCGTCACGATACCGGTCATGACCATGAACACCACCATGGGCAAGGCCATCATCACCATGATCACGGGCATGGCCAGGGCCACGGGGAGGGTGCGCATCACTATGGCGAAGGCCCGGCCGGCGCGTCGGTGCCCGGTATGAGCCAGACCCGCCTGATCCAGCTGGAACAGGATATCCTGTCGAAGAACAATGCTTATGCGGCTGGAAACCGGCAGCTCTTCGCCGAACGGGGCATCCTGGCCCTCAATCTGGTTTCCAGCCCCGGGTCGGGCAAAACGACGCTTCTGGTGAAGACCATCGGGATGCTGGCGGAGCGGTTCAAGCCCTGCGTCATCGAG
The DNA here is from genome assembly GCA_050294735.1 of Roseibium sp. Lineage (GTDB taxonomy): Bacteria > Pseudomonadota > Alphaproteobacteria > Rhizobiales > Stappiaceae > Roseibium. The sequence goes on from JBNKOQ010000164.1 coordinate 6,612, forward strand.
GGCGATCAACAGACCTCGGCCGACGCGGACCGGATCCGCGCCACCGGGGCTCCGGCGGTCCAGGTCAATACGGGCAAGGGTTGCCATTTGGATGGTCACATGGTCGGTCACGCGCTTGAGCAGTTACCACTTGCGGACGGCGGTATTCTGTTCATCGAGAATGTCGGCAATCTCGTTTGCCCGGCGGCTTTCGACCTCGGCGAAGCCCATAAGGTAGCGATTCTGTCGGTGACCGAGGGCGAAGATAAACCTTTGAAATATCCGGATATGTTCGCGGCGAGCGATCTGGTTCTCCTGAACAAGACCGATCTGCTGCCGCATCTCGATTTCGATATGGACGTGGCGGTCGCCAATGCGCGCAAGGTCAATCCCCAGGTTAAGGTGCTGCAGGTGTCGGCGCGCAGCGGCGAAGGGATGGAGGCCTGGTGCGCCTGGATCGAGGCGGCAAGAGCAATGCAACTGGTCGGGCATCCGGCTGGCGAGGCGGCGCAGTAAGGGAGGGGAAAATGTGTCTGGCAATCCCGGCAAGGGTCGTTGAACTGGAGGATGGCGACATCGCCGTCGTGGCGCTGGAGGGCGTGAAGAAGCGGATATCGACAGCACTTCTGGAGGAGGTTGCGGTCGGGGATTACGTCCTTATCCATGTCGGTTACGCGCTGCATAAGGTCAGTCCGGAGGAGGCCGCCCGCACGCTTCAGCTGATGGCGGAGGCCGGCGTTCTTGAGGAGGAACTGGCAGAGATCGGGGAGAGCGCGGCATGAAATACGTCGATGAATTTCGGGATCGCGATCTGGCGGCCACACTTGCCAAGGCAATTCGCAAGGAGGCCGATCCGGCGCGGCAT
>JBNKOQ010000165.1:0-7441 GCA_050294735.1 Roseibium sp.
ACGTCGCTACCATCCGATGCACCGTGCCAGGTCTCCATCCGTTTGAAGTAGGGCAGCACATCTGCGTAGCTCCACCCTTTAGCCCCGCCTTCGGCCCAATATTCGTAATCACGCGCATGGCCGCGCACATAGACCATGCCATTGATCGAGGACGAACCGCCAACAACCTTGCCGCGCGGGGTTGCAAGGCGCCGTCCGTTAAGGTGTGGCTCAGGCTCACTTTCATAGCCCCAGTCGTAACGGGACATATTCATCGGATAGGAGAGTGCAGCGGGCATCTGGATGAATGGCCCAGCATCCGTGCCACCATACTCCAGAACCAAAACGCGATGTGCCGCGTTCTCGGACAGCCTGTAGGCCAGGGCACAACCGGCAGAACCTGCGCCAATAATGATAAAGTCGAATGTCGGTTCAAAATCCTGGGTCATTGTTAGTTGACCTTCTCTGGGTGGCCGCGATGGGCGGTAACGTCCTGATGGTATCTGATCTGGGTTTCGACGTAGATCTCGACCATCTCAATGGCGCGCTCGGCATCGCTCGGGCCTTTCCGCAGGGCCTGACGGATCCAGGCGCCGTCGATCATTGAAGCGGTTCCTTCAGCGACCTGACGGGCTTCCGGCCGCGGCATGAAATGACGCAGGTTAAAGGTCAGGTTGGAGGACAGACGGGCCGAGTAAATCTGCAGCAGACGCCGATTGCTTTCAGTCGTTCTCGATTGCACGTAAAAAGCCAGCCAAGCGGCGATGACGGCTTCGCGGAACTGCTCTTGGGCAAAGTTGCCCTCTATGATGGCAGAAATCCTAGCTCGCGGATTTTTCGCCTCGGCCAGCCGTTGGCGGATACCATCGCCGAGATCCTTCAGGAGATGCCGCATGGTGGCAGCGAGCAATTGGTCCTTGGAGCCGAAGTAATGCAGCGCAAGACCGCTGGAAACACCAGCGCGCTTGGCAATCTGGGCAACCGTCACGTGTGAGTATCCGCGTTCATGAATGGCATCCACGGTCGCGGCAATCAGACTCCGGCGTCTTTCTGTTTCCATTCCGATCTTGGGCATTGGGTTCTCCAGTTGCCCCATTCATATTTTTGATTGAACGATCAATCAATGAAAACTTGCCAAACTTGTCTGGAGATGGTTCCTTTAGTCTCATCAGTAGTTTTTCGCATTGGCTTCGGGCTGCATTCAACACGTCAGCTGTTGTGTCGTGCCGGGTGCCTGCTAATCATGTTGTGAACCTGAAACCGGAGGACGTATTCATGAATCTTGTTGCCAAGCTAGCTGGTGGCGTTGCCCTGTCGATTGCACTCGTGGGGCCTGCCCTGGCTGCCGAGCCCGATAGCTGCAAAACCGTTCGTTTTTCAGATGTTGGCTGGACTGACATCACGGCAACAACTGCCGCAACTTCGACGGTTCTTCAGGCGCTGGGCTATGATACGGAAACCAAGATTCTCTCCGTTCCGGTGACCTATGCATCTTTGAAGAACAAGGATATCGATATCTTCCTCGGCAACTGGATGCCGACGATGGAGGGGGACATTAAAGCCTACCGGGAAGACGGTTCTGTCGAAACCGTCCGGACCAATCTGGAAGGTGCGAAATACACACTCGCTGTGCCGAAATACACCTACGACAAGGGGCTTAAGACCTTTGCGGACATCGCCAAGTTCAAGGACAGCCTGGACGGCAAAATCTATGGCATCGAAGCCGGCAACGATGGCAACCGCTTGATCATCGATATGATCGATCAGGATGCCTTCGGGTTGAAGGGTTTTGAAGTGGTGGAATCGTCCGAGCAGGGCATGCTTGCCCAGGTCGCACGGGCGGAGAAGCGCGATCTGGATGTGGTTTTCCTAGGGTGGGAACCGCACCCGATGAACGCCAATTTCGATATGGCCTATCTTGCAGGCGGCGACGATTTCTTCGGTCCGAATTATGGTGGGGCAACTGTGCACACCAATGTCCGCAAAGGCTACGTCAGCGAATGTCCGAATGTCGGCAAGCTTCTGGAAAATCTGGAGTTCTCGCTGGCTATGGAAAACGAGATCATGGGAGCGATCCTCAACGATGGCGAGGAACCGATGGATGCTGCCAAGGCTTGGCTGAAAGATCACCCCGCGACGTTTGAAGGCTGGCTCAAAGGTGTAAAGACCTTTGACGGCGGAGATTCCTTCGCTGCGGTCAAAGGGGCGCTGGGCCTTTAACACAAAACATCTTGCGCCGGAGCCTGGTCTCCGGCGCAATTGTATCCAGTGGAGACGAACAAAAGCGGGGACCGGCACTTGGAGTGGATGACCGAAAACAAGATCCAAATCGGGAAATTCGTCAAGAATCTCGTCGATTGGCTGACAGACAATGCCTATTGGCTGTTCGATGGCATATCATATGCTCTTGAAACCATGATCGACGGGATCCTTTGGATCCTGCTTACGCCCCATCCACTGGTCATCGTTGCTGTCGTATCCGGTCTTGCCTATGCGGTCCGGCGCACGGCCTCTTTCACCGTGTTTGTCGCCCTTAGCCTGCTGTTCATCATCAATCAGGGCTATTGGCAAGAAACCATGGAAACCTTGGCGCTTGTCGTCGCAGCGACCTTTGTGTGTGTGCTCATCGGCGTTCCCGTTGGCGTCGCGGCGGCCCATCGCCCCAAGCTTTACGTTGTCATGCGCCCGATCCTCGACATGATGCAGACCATCCCAACCTTCGTCTATTTGATCCCGGCATTGATCCTTTTCGGCCTGGGTATGGTTCCGGGGCTTGTCGCAACTGTAATCTTCGCCGTTCCCGCGCCGATCCGGCTGACCCAGCTTGGTGTCTCCTCGACACCAACCCATCTGCTCGAAGCCGGTCAGGCCTTTGGCGCTACCAAGTCCCAGATCCTTTGGAAGATCGAGTTGCCTTATGCCTTGCCGCAAATCATGGCGGGTTTGACACAGACCATCATGCTGTCGCTTTCGATGGTGGTTATCGCGGGGATGGTGGGAGCCCCGGGGCTCGGCGCAGAAATTGTGCGCGCGCTTAACACGGTGAACATCGCCAAGGGGTTTGAAGTTGGTATCGCGATCGTCTTGATCGCCATTATCCTGGATCGTTTCTTTCAGAGCCAGGACGGGAAGGGGACGCAGTCATGACCAGGCCAATCGTTTCCTTCAAGGACGTCGACATCGTCTTCGGTGGCAATCCGGACAGCGCGTTGCCATTGATCGATCAGGGCAAGAGCCGCGAAGATATCCAGGCTGAAACCGGTCAGATCCTCGGGGTTGCAGGCGCGAGCTTTGACATCAGTGAGGGGGAGGTGATCGTCCTCATGGGCTTGTCCGGCTCGGGCAAATCCACGCTTCTGCGCGCTGTCAACGGGCTGAACCCTGTCATCCGGGGCTCCGTTGAGGTTCGCGATGGTGACAATCAGATTAATCCGGCGGCTTGTTCGGCAGAAGAACTGCGCCAACTGCGCCGCAGGCGGATCGCCATGGTGTTTCAGCAATTTGCCTTGTTGCCCTGGAGAACGGTCGCGGAAAATGTTGGCTTTGGTCTCGAACTGGCGGGGGTGCCGGCAAAAGAGCGGGACACTCGGGTGAGGGACCAGCTCAAGCTTGTTGGGCTCGATGGCTGGGGTGAGAAGTACGTTCACGAGCTCTCCGGTGGCATGCAGCAACGCGTTGGTCTTGCCCGGGCTTTTGCCACCGAGGCGCCCATCCTTTTGATGGACGAACCTTTCTCCGCACTCGATCCGCTGATCCGCGACCGGTTGCAGGATGAACTGCTTGATCTGCAGAAATCTCTGAACCGGACCATTATCTTCGTCAGCCATGATTTGGATGAAGCCGCCAAGATCGGCTCGCGCATTGCCATCATGGAAGGTGGCCGGGTGATCCAGCTGGGTACCCCGCAGGAGATCGTCCGTAAACCGGCGACGCCTTATGTCGCCGATTTTGTCGGCCACATGAATCCCCTCAACGTTCTTCGGGCGAAGGACATTATGGTGGAGAGTAACGGTGAGGCTATACCGGAGGGCTGCACCACTTGCGCGCCGGGAACGCCGCTACGTCAGGTTATCCGTATGAAGCAGGAGGGAGACGGCTCCATTGTCGTCACCGATGGCGGCATGCCGCTCGGAGTTATTTCGGAAACCGAGTTGCTGGGCTGCCTGGTTTAGGTGCAGGCAAGGGAAGGTTCTTCGGGCGATCGTCACTCGCGCTTTTGGGCCGAGCAAATCGCCTGCATGTCTACCAGTCACAGGCCCATGCCGAATGAAAAACGTTACGGCATGGGTTTGCCAGCCAGTGCAGGGGTGGGCTCTTGCTCTGGATCGGCTGCTGGCGGGTTGGATTTTGGTGTGGCTGCATAGACCTCAATGGCCGCGGCCTTGCCTTTGACGCGGATCGGCTCCAGTGGAACGAAATTGAAGCCGGGAAGATCTCTGGTCTCTGCGTAGACTGCATCGGAAATCATGGTTTCTCTGGGGGCTGCGGCCGAGCATAGCCGTGCGGCGAGGTTTACGTGGTCGCCGAGCACCGTGTAGTCCATGCGTTCCGGGCTGCCCATTGCCCCGACAACCACGTCGCCGACGTCGATGCCGATACCAATGTCGAGCTGCCAGTCCGGGTGCTCCTTGGCGGATGTCTCCATGATCTCCTGTATCTCGACCGCACATCTCAGGGCATCGGCGCTCATGTCCGGACCCTGGAAAATGGCCATCAACTGATCACCGACGAATTTGTCGATATCGCCATTGTGGCGCGTAACAGCTTCTCCCTGATTGGCAAAATAGTAGTTCAGAACGTCAACGACCACTTCCGGTTCACGGGTTTCCGAAAAGGCTGTGTATCCACGGATATCGGCAAATAGCATGGCCACACGCTTGCGTGACCCTCCGAGACGAACCCCTTCTTGGTCGGAGCCCTGGATAGCATCCATGGTGCCGTGGGAAACGAACTTCGCCAGCTGAAAACGCTCATTGATCTGCACAATCATTTCGTTGATGCGGGTGGCCAGATCGCCAATTTCATCCCGGCTTTTAACGCCAAGGACACGGGCCTGAAAATTGCCCTGTCCGACTTCGAGCGCCGCCTGCCCGATCTTCAGGATCGGTCGGGAAATGCCGAGCGAAAATATCATCGCCCCAAGGCCCGCGACGGCAAGGCCGGCGCCGACCCAGATCACCAGGTTGCGGATCATGACGTCGATAGTGAAATAGGCGGTACTCTCGCTTTTCTCCGCGATCACGGCCCAATCGAAAGGCCGGGGAAAGGAGAACGCGCCCAGCATGACCTCGCCGTCCGGCCGGGCGTAGGGCTTGACCGAAATGACTCCGGCTTGAAGAGCCAGGAGATTTGAAGCCTCCTCGACAATGGCATGATCCGATAAGTTCAGATCTCCGTGACCGAGAACTTCCTTGCCGTCTTGCCCGACGATGGTAATTGTTCCGGTGCGGGTAAACGCATGCGTTCCGACGAATTCTTTGAGCCTGGAAAGGTCAACCCGCGCGGACAGTGAGGCAGGGCGCCCGTTCAAGGGTTTGTTGAGCGGCAGAATGATGGTGGCCAGCCAGATATCCGTTCCTTCGGGGTGTTCTGCCCGTCGGACGAAGCCATGTTTGCCTTCCAGATAGGCCGCGACCGTCCGTGGAGGAATACGCAGGATTTCGCGGGGGTCGAGACCCGCCTCTTGAAGTTTCGCACTGTAACCTTCCCGTGTGACCAGCAAAGGTTTTTCACTGCCTTCGACTGTAATCTGAAGCGCCACAAAATCCGGAAGATCCCCAATGCCCAGTGTGAGCAGAGCAATCTTGGCATCAATGCTCAGACTGTCGTCATCAACTGCGCTGGCAATTAGAGACAGCGGCGCCAGCCAGGCATCCCGATAAATATTGTCAATTTCGTCGCTAATCTGTCTGGCCGTAATGGTCAGCTGATCGTTAGCCGAGCTTTTCAACTCGTCACGCGCAATCCGGATCAGCGCTTCCCCGGCAATGAGAAGCGGTAAAACCGCGATTGCGACAGAAAACAGCAGCAGCTTTTTGCGCAATGTCAGCCGCATGGATTTTATGCCCCCACCCGCAGGCGGCACGCATTTAATAGGACTCGCGCGCCCGCACTTTGACATTCATCGTATCAGATGCGCTGCCGCAGGAAAGGCCGGATCCGTCGGAGACGGTCAACTTTACTTCATAGTCTCCCGGTTCGCTGAAGCTGTGCGACACGCGCTCGCCCCGGCTCTGCCCGTCTGGTCCAAAGTCCCAGACATGATCGAGGTCGGTACCGTCCGGATCGTAGGAACGCCAGGCACTGAATATCTCCGCGTCATTTGCACCGCCGACGAATACCTGTCTGTCAGGTCCTGCATCGGCTGCAGGAGGTGCGTTGACGGTAACGGTCAGCTGGTCTTCACGAACGTTGCAGGACGAGCCTGAACTGTCGGTCACTTTTAAGGTGACATTATAGGTGCCGGGACGGTCGAAAGCGTGCTCGGGGGTTATGCCTTTCCCGATCATACCATCGCCGAAGTCCCATTCGTAGGCTGTGATCCGGCCATCGGGATCGCTTGAGGCACTGGCATCGAACCGGACAGGAACTCCCGGGCAAACAAGACGGTTTTGACCGGCAACGGCCAGGGGAGGCTGGTTTACCAGAAGCATTTTGGAGGCCTCCCGCTGACTGGAGGTGCGGCCCATGCCGTCGTCCACCAGCACGGAGACATTGTAGTTGCCGGGTGACACAAAACGCTTGGTCACGGTTTCTGCATTGGCTTTAGTGCCGTCTCCGAACGACCAGTCGAACCCCGTAATTGGTGCTTCAGGGCTGGTGGAACGGGCCGCAGACAAGGTCACTTTCTCACCAACGCAAACGGCATCCGGGGCATCCAGTACCGCCGCGACACCATCGTGCACAAGCACGGTCAAAGTGTCGGAAGCGGAAGAGTTGGCGAGGTTTGCCGTGTCTGTAACCGTGAGCTTTACTTCGTAGCGTCCAGGCGCGCTGTAGCGATGACGAACTGCAATGCCATTGAGAATGGTTCCGTCACCAAGTTCCCAGCGGTGGCTGGCCAAAGCGCCATCCGGGTCGCTGGAGCCTCCGCCATCCAGCACGATTTCCTCATTGACGCCAACCACGATGTCATCTCCGGCCTCCGCGACCGGCGTGCCATTGACGGTGATGAGGTGATACGAGGTGATCTGGCGGCAGTCGTTTGAGGCAGTATCGCTGTCGACCGTGAGAGCGACCCGGTAGGTGCCGGGATTCTGGAATATATGGGTCTGCAAGGAGCCTTCGGCACTTGTGCCGTCGCCGAAGTCCCAACTCCAGCCGGTAATCTGGCCACCGTCGAGATAAGAGTTCGATCCGTCGAATGCTGCGGGCTCGCCGACCGGCACGGCGGTTGGTGCCTCGATGCGCGGCACTGGTGCGGCCCACGGCATCGGCCGGCGCAGCGTGGCTCGGTGGCGCT
>JBNKOQ010000166.1:0-7440 GCA_050294735.1 Roseibium sp.
AGCAACCGTTCAGGTGCCGTCAAAGCCGGAGGATCAGGGGGCGACCGTCCAGTTCGGCGTGCGGCCTGAGGATCTGACCCTGACGGATGGCGATGATTTCCTTCTTGAAGCGACTGTTTCGATCGTTGAAGCCTTGGGCGAAACCACGGTGCTGTACTTCGAGGCAAATGGCAGCGAAGCTGGCCTGATTGCCAAATTGCCCGGTATTCAGCCGATCCAGAAGGGAACGACCGTCCGGCTGACCGCTGCATCGGAAAAGCTGCATCTCTTCGATCCGGCAGGAGTGTCGTTTTTGTGCCGGTAAAGGCTCCTCAAATACAAGCGCCGGGGTGAGGTGTCATATGGCTGCCATCAAGACCATGGAATAGCCTTCCGGAAGGATGCCGGAAGAGGTGAGCCGCATGTATGTCTTGATGTCCCGTCTGGCTAATTGGGGCAGGCGTTTTGTATTCCGGTCTGTGCTTTCCTGCGTCTTGCCGGTGCTGGCCGCCACAGGGCCGGTAACCGGCAAGCCGCTGGATACGTCATTGCTCAGGGTGAGCGGACCGCAAGGCGTCGCAGGGGGGCTTGATGAGATCCTGCCGGATGGGCCCGTTATTCTGCATTTCTGGGCGACCTGGTGCGCGCCCTGCCGGGCAGAGCTTCCCGAGGTTGCTGCATTCAAGACCGTTCTTGAAAAGGCCGGTTTGGGAGACCGGCTGGTTCTGATCTCCGTCGACAGCCGGCCCTATGATGAGATTGAAGCATTTCTGCATGACGAGCTGGGTTTGAAAGAGCTGCAAAGCCTGCAGGCTGACAGCAGGATGACCGGGGCTGTCTTTCGATTGACGGGCTATCCGGGCACTGTTTGGCTCGACGACGGGCATGAAGAAACCGGGCGGCACGCGGGCGCGCTTCAGTGGTCCACTGAAGCCGTGCAGACGGAGCTGATCGGAAACGCTCTAACACGGATGCCCTAACAGTTTGTGAGCTAATGCGCATGCCCGGCGTGGCTGTGCCCGGTGGCGTGAGCATTTTCGATCTCCACGTGGATGTCCAGATGCCTGTGGCCGAATTCAAGCTCCATCCCGAATTCTTCGCCCTCGTTCAGGGGAACTTTCAGACCATTCAGACGCAACGCCAGAGCTTCCGGTTCGAAATGGAGCTTCTTGCCGGGCTGGATCGGCATGGCGGGGAGGGGCACATAGACCGGTTTGCCATCGATCATCTGAAATCCGGTGATCTCCACTGATGCCGCAATGTCGGTTTCGGCACCGGATAGCGTTGTGGTTTCTGAAGAGGTGTTCTCGATTTCGAGGAAGACCAGAGCCTCGTTGCCTGAGGTCGCCCGGGTCCAGGCGTGTATGGCCCGCAGGCCCTCGGTTTCGCTGACATGGTGGTGCATGTCTTCCGTCAAGCCGGGTGTGGCGATGCTGGCCAAGGTTGCGGCGAAGGCTGCGGCAAAAATGATCTGTTTCATGACTGATGGGTCCCGATTTATCCGCGAAGATCCGCGATGACTGGGCGGCGGAGCGCCAGATAGGCGGGAACAAGAGCCAGCAGCACCGTCAGGCTGACAAATCCCGCAATGAGGTGAAATTCCGGCCAGTCGAGCGAGGCGGAAACCTGTATGTCGGTGCGTGCGCTGACGACATCCGAAATGATGCTCGTGGCCAGCCAACCGACAGCAAGACCGGCGAGGCTGCCGGTGCAGATGAGGGCGGCTGCGTAGCTCCATACGACCGAAAATACGAATCGTCCGGGAGCTCCCAGTGCCCGCAGTAGGGCAAGGCGCCGGGCAAAAAGACGTGTCAGGATCACCAGTCCGGTCAGCACGCCGGCAGTGACCAGAACCTGGGTGAGAATGGCCATCACTGACATGATCTGGCGGATATCTCCCATGAGGCTGTGCAGGCGGGCCAGCACAGCTCCGGGGAAAAATGCCATCGTGTCGGCCCGGGTGAAGTCGGAGCGCAAGGCGTAGTTCGCCCACAGCTCATTCGCACGAACCATGATCGCGGGGGTGCCGGGAAAATAGGCCTCGTCGAAGGGCGGGCCGATTTGATCGATGCGCTCCGGGGCGTGGCCGTTTGCAAGGCCATGAACTTCCCAGACCGCCTCGACAGGCACAAGGATCGCCTTGTCCCAGGGACTGCCTGTTGGCTGCATGCGTCCCACTATGGTGCTGATATGGCCGGCGTGCGCACCTTTCTCCACCGCGTCTCCGGTCCCATGGTCCGGAACAAAGGTGGCCCCGACCGGCAGGCTGACAGAGGCGCCGGCCACGGCTTCCTTGCTATTGGCGAAAAGCCTGCCTTCTGCCAGAGCACCGGAGAGGTGGGCAATGAACCCGGGTGTGGTTCCGATGACGGGTGCGCCAGCATAGCTGTCGCCAAAAGCGATAGGGGCTGCCAGATCGACCTTCTCGTTGGACGCGATTTCGTTGTAGATCTTGCCGTTCAGAAGCGGGACGTCGCTCGGCTGGAGATAGACCGCGGCAAACAGCATGGTGATCTCGCTACCCGGGGCGGAGACGATGAGGTCGAATTTTTCGGCAGCCCTCGCTGTTCCCCGCCGCAGGCCACGCTCCTGGGCGATAAGGCCAATACCAATGCCGACGGAAACGGCGATAAGGGCAACGAAGACCAGATTGGTCCAGCGGAACCGCCACAAGAGTGCGCTGACAAGAGGGTAGGGCCGGTAGCCGGTCACGACAGCGAGCCCGGCGATCACCGCGGGCATCAGCAGAATGAACAGCCAGAGACCGTCCTGGGCGGTGGGCGGGAGTGCCTGCCACGTATCCATCAGTTGTTCAGACACTGTGGGCCTCCTGAACCAGCGCGCCGTTTGCGACGTCCAGTACCCGGTCCATGCGATCAAGCAGCGCGGGATCGTGACTTACCGCGATCAGGGTCCGGCCTTCGGTGCGGGCCAGCTGGACCAGATCTTCGATGAACCGGTCGGCTGCGTCGCGATCCAGACTGGCGGTGGGTTCGTCGGCCAGGATGATGCCGGGGTTGTTGGCCAGCGCTCGGGCGATGGCGACCCGCTGGCGTTCGCCGCCGGAGAAGCTGTCGACGCGGCGGGCGCCGGCGCCGATGCCCAGATGCATCAGCATGTCCGCGGCTTTCAGGCGGATCTTGCCGCGGTTGGCTCTGGTGCCATAAGACGCGGCAAGGCTTGCGTTCTCGAGCGCTGTCAGTTCCTCGAACAACAGGAAATCCTGAAAGACCAGACCAACATTGCGGCGGCGGAAATCGGCTCGGGCCTCCTCGCCAAGGGAGGCGATATCCGTATCGCCCCAGACGACAGAACCGCTGGTCATCGGTTGCAAACCTGCCAGGGCATAGAGAAGCGTCGACTTTCCGGCACCGGAGGGGCCGCGAATGCCGATGGCTTCGCCGGGTTGCACGGAAAGTTCGCTGACGCTCAGCAAGCAGCGTTTCCTGTCGCCAAGAACTGTGAGATTACGGATGGAAAGGGGGATGGTCATTCTACGGCTTGCCGGGGTCAGGCGAGGTCATAAACAGCATCGACAAGACGGACACGGCTGACGAAGCCGGTTTCCGGATCCTTGAAGTTGCCAAGTTCCAGGACACCGCGTGTGACGATCTTCGTATTGAAGGAAATGACCTCAATGACGCGCTTGCTGTAGATCGCCAGAATGTCGTCTGGCCAGTCCGCCTCGCTTTCGCAGAATGGGCACACGGCCATCGGGCGTCTGGTAAGGACGAAGAAATTGGATTCTGCCTTGAGCGGCGGTGCCATGAAGCCGGAGACGGAGACACGCTGGCCTGCCATCTGCTTGGCGTAATCCGAGTAGCTCAGATCCTTGTTGTAGAGATCCCGCAGTTTGACCCTCTCCTGCGCGGATGCAGAGGCAACAAAGCCAGGCAGGGTTGGCATTGCGCAGGCAAGAGCCCCGGTCACGAATTGCCTTCTATCCATCTCTCAGACCTCCTGTCGGTGCCTCCCGCTTGGCGCAGGGAAAATGATGTGAGCGAGAAAGGCCCGCGAGGGCGGGCCTTTCAAAGGTGTGGCAGATCGCCTTACTTAGGGTTGGCTGCGTAGTTCATGACGTGGAAGATGTAGTTCTGTTCGATGACGCCATCGAACAGGTGCGCCCACGGACCTTTGGCCATCACGGCAACGTCTTCACCCGAGTGGGTTTCCGAAGACATCGGGATCAGGGCCTGCTGGATGTAGTCCGGGTCCATCGCCTGTTCGTTGGTCACGTCAGGACGAGTGCCGGTCCACTGGTTTTCTTCCTTCAGCACCGAGCCGGCACCGTTCAGATAACCAATAACAGTGTAAGGCTTGCCGTCCTTGCCCTTCTTGGCTTCGTCGGTGTGCTTCACGCCGGCATCATCGATGTCGTAGCACAGACCAGTGATCGGAGACCCGCGGCCGCAGTAACCGTTGAAGGCAATTGCGTGTTCATGGTCAGCTGTAACGATGATGAGTGTGTCTTCATCGTTGGTCATTTCGTCTGCCAACGCGATGGCGTCGGCAAAGGCCTTGCCGTCCGTCAGGGTACGGAACGCGTTGCCGCCATGGTTGGCGTGGTCGACGCGGCCGGCTTCAATGGAGATGTAGAAGCCGTTCTCGTTATTCTGCAGCGACTTGATGGTTGCAGCTGTCATTTCCGCGAGGCTCGGCTCGCCGGTGCGGTCGAATTCGTACTTCATATGTGAGGATTCGAACAGGCCGAGGATCGGCGAGCCGTCCAGAGTCAGCTTGGCGAAGTCTTCATCATTGTAGACGAACTGCGCGCCGGCAGCCTTGGCTTCCTCGATGAGGTTCATGCCGTCGGTGCGTTTGCCTGTCTTGCCTTCGCCGTCGGTGAAATCCTTCGGGATGAAGTGGCGGCGGCCACCGCCCATGGCGATGTCGATAACGCCGGCTTTCATCTGGTCGATGAGCTGTGCGGCGATATCTTTCTGATTTGTGCAACCTTCCGGCACGCCGGTGTTGTCTTCCCAGTTGCGGTTCACGGTCTTGGCGTAGACGCCTGCCGGGGTCGCATGGGTGATGCGGGCCGTCGAGATGACGCCAACCGATTTGCCGGCTTCGGAAGCGATTTCGGCGAACGTCTTGAGCTCGTGACCGGCCATGTTGGCGCAATCGTTGACGGCGATGGTCTCGTCAACGTTGATCATGGTGTTCTTGGACTTCACACCCGTGTTCATGGCGGAGGCTGTCGGGGCGCTGTCCGGTGTCTGGCCGTTGGTGGTGTAGGTCTTCACCAGGGCGAGATTCGGGAAAGTTTCCTGCGGCTGGACGTACTCGGAGCCGAGCATGCCGGCCTGCTGGCCGGAGAACAGGCGGATGGCATAGTTCGTGCCAACACCATTGCCGTCAGCGGTGAACAGGATGATGTTCTTCGCCCGGTTCGTGTTCGGTGTGCGGGCCACCATTTCCTGGATCTTCGCTTGCGCGTCGGTGAACCATTTGCTGTCTTTTTGCGGAATGGCGTCCTGCGCCATTGCAAACGAGCTGGTCAGGGCTAGCGCCAGGGCCGAGCTGATGAGGGTTTTCATGGGGAGCTCCAATATGCGGCGGAGTTAAATTGCTCCGCTTGCATACGGGGGCTGTGTGACAGTCGCTTAACAGTTCTGTAACGGTTCGAGGAACGTTTCAATGTCTCAAACTATACATTCGGCCGGTAAAATTGCCTGTAGATTTGAGGCGAGGAAATCGCCGTTTCCGTGCCCCTGAACAGCCTGGCAAGGCGTGTTCCATACCAAGTGCCCGGCAAGCCATCTCTCCTGAGCAGTGTCATGACATGTTCATATGAACGTCGACATACGTTCATGTGAACATTCTATCCCGTTCCCAACTCACCAAGACGTGCGGTGGCTGCCGGGCAGCTGAAACCGCCGGTGTGTCTTTGGAGAGACCGTGATCACGGAGGGAAAAGTACGTCATGTTGGGTCAGATTGATATCTCGAAACGGCAAGCGGAAATTGCCGATCTTGTGCAGAAGGCCGGCTTTGCCTCTGTGGAGGATCTGGCGGAGCGTTTCGATGTCACGACACAAACCATCCGGCGGGACGTCAACGGGCTGTGCGAACTTGGTGTGCTGCGCAGGACCCATGGCGGTGTCGAACCCCCTGCGGCTGCGGGTAACATTCACTACAGCACCCGGCAAATCCTGAACCTGCCGCAAAAGACGCAAATCGCGGAACTGGTCGCTGGGCGCGTTGAAAATGCCAGCTCTCTGGCGTTTTCGATTGGCACGACACCGGAAATTGTCATGCAGTCCCTGACGGGGCACGAAGGGCTTTGCATTTTCACCAACAACCTCAATGTGGCCTTCACCGCCTCGGTCAATCCGAGTTTTCAGGTGACAATCACCGGGGGCCGTTTGCGCCATGGCGACCGGGATGTGCTTGGCTCGGCCGCGCAGAACTTTTTCGCCAAATACAAGGTCGACATCGGTATTTTCGGTGTGGCCGGTGTCGATGAAGATGGCACGCTGCTGGATTTTCACGAGGCTGAAGTTGCTGCCCGCCAATCCATCATGGCGAATTGCCGGCAGTCCTTTCTGGTTCTCGATCATTCGAAATTCGGCCGGACGGCGCATGTCAGGGGCGGGCACATTTCGGATGTCTCGCACGTCTTTACCGACCGGCCGGTGCCGGAGGCGATTGAGAAGATCCTGTCTTCCACATCGACACGCGTCAGCGTGGCCCGTCAGACGGAGGCCGTCTGATGTCGAAGAACACCGCCCACCCGGGCAAAGGCATCAGGCTGGAGAACGTCGGCAAGCTCTATGGAGACAGCCGTGCTGTCGATGACCTTTCGATCGAAGTTCCTGCGGGATCTTTCACCGTGCTTCTGGGGCCGTCCGGCTGCGGTAAATCGACGACGCTGAGAATGATCGCGGGTCTGGAAAGCACGGATGAAGGCCGGATTTTGATCGGCGGTGAGGACGTCACCGGAAGGCCGTGTTCCAAGCGCGACCTGTCGATGGTGTTTCAGTCCTATGCCTTGTTCCCGCATCTGACCGTCGCGGAGAACATCACGTTTGGTCTGAAGGTTCGAAAAACCAAGGCCACTGAACGGACGGCCAAATTGGCTCATGTGGCCGAGCTGCTGGGGCTCGATGGGTTGCTGCACCGGAAACCGGCTCAGCTGTCCGGTGGTCAGCAACAGCGGGTGGCGCTGGGTCGGGCAATCATCGGCGAGAAGCCGGTCTGCCTGATGGACGAACCGCTTTCCAACCTCGATGCGAAACTCCGTCATCAGATGCGGGTGGAAATCAGGGCTCTGCAACAGCGGCTCGGCTTTACCATGGTCTATGTGACGCACGATCAGGTGGAGGCCATCACGATGGCCGATCAGGTGGTGCTGTTGAACGGTGGCCGGGTGGAGCAGGCAGCGCCGCCGCGGGACCTCTACGAGCGACCGGCGACACCCTTTGCGGCCAGGTTCATCGGCACGCCTGCCATGAACCTC
>JBNKOQ010000167.1:0-7386 GCA_050294735.1 Roseibium sp.
TTCAGGAGAAATACTTCGACCTGCTCAAGGCCGGTGGTACCAAGCATCATTCCGAGTTGCTGGCACCTTTCGGCCTCGATGCAAGTGATCCCGCCTTCTGGAAGAAGGGTTTGTCCGTTATCGAAGGCATCATTGATGAACTGGAAGCGATGGAGGACTGAGGCAGACCACATCCTTGCCGGCCTGACTTTTGAGTTGTCAGGCCTGGCAACCAGGAACGGGTCCGTGACCCGGGTGGCCGGAGCTTTCGAAGATGCCTTTTGATCACACGCCATACGATGGCTCCAAGCAGCCGTTTACGGTTGGTCTGGAACCTCTTGAAGAACGGCAATGGCTGGAGCCGGATGGTTTTCTTATCAGCCATCTGGAGCGCAAAGAGGAGTTGCTGCGCAGCGCGGCAGAGGATGTCTTCCGCGAGGAGGAGGGCACGGCGGAGGCGCAACAGGAGGTTTTCGAACTCGTTGCGGCACATCTGAAGCGCTGGCATGCGGATCGCTACGACGTCTCTGGAGAAAGCCCATTTCCAATAGGGCGTGCTGCGCCAATTGCCCGGAAGGGAGATGCGGCTTTGCTGTCTGCGGCCCGTCTGGTTCAGGAAGATCTCGTCCTGATGCGGGCCGGTGAAGGTGGGTACCGGATTGCCGCTGCTTGTCTCTGTTTCCCCTCGTCTTGGTCGCTGGCGGAAAAATTTGGCCGGTCGATGCACGACATTCATGTCGGTGTGCCCGGATTCAACACGGGGCGTATGGGCCCGGTCGTGGCGCGCATTTTTGAAAATCTCAAAGTGGGGCAGTTGCTGGCCCGCTACAATTGGTCAATCTATGACGATGCAGAATTGCATCATCCGCAGTCGAAACGGATTGCGTCGTTGGTAGACGGGCCTGATGTCGATGTCTTGGGCCAGCTGTTTGTCCGGGTTGAACGGCAGACCCTGCGCCGGCTGGAACGTTCAGGCGATATTCTTTTCACAATCAAGATCCACCACGATCCTCTTGCCTTGCTGCGTAAAGATCCTCGCAGTGCGGTGTTGGCGGGAGGATTGAGAGACCAGTTGCTGCAGCTCGATGAGGATCAGTTGGCCTACAAGGGGCTGACGGATCATAGGAACATTTTGGCGACGGCCCTTGAGCGTTTAGAGATGGCCGATGCTGGCTGCTGAGTGAAAGACCGCATCTTCCTTTCGCTAAACCGTGATCTAAATACGCAGTGCACTCTGTTTCCAGTGTTGGCTGGTTTTTCGTCTTTAGGAGTTTACGCGACATGGCAAGTGAAAAGGACCGGGAAGGCAACCGGTTGACGGCGCGGGTTGGCCGCTATGCGAAGGTCGGCACCAATGTTGGCGGGTTCGCGGCGAAACTTGCCGGTGCGCGCTTGCTGGGATTCGATGCTGATAACGCCAAGAATGCGACGGAACTTGCTGCGGCTTTGGGCGGATTGAAAGGTCCGCTCATGAAAGTCGCGCAGCTATTGTCGACCATACCGGATGTCCTGCCACCGGAGTACACGGCTGAATTGGCCAAACTGCAGGCGAACGCGCCGCCCATGGGATGGGCGTTCGTCAAGCGCAGAATGCGGGCTGAGCTGGGAGCCGATTGGCAATCCTGCTTTGCCGAGTTCGGCAAGGAGCCCGCGGCCGCTGCCTCGCTCGGGCAGGTTCACAGGGCTGTCTCGCTGGACGGCCGGCAGTTGGCCTGCAAGCTGCAATATCCGGATATGGCTTCGGCCGTTGAAGCGGATCTCAAGCAGCTGCAAATGCTGTTTTCTGTGCATCGGCGGATGCAGCCGGCGATTGATACGCGGGAAATTGCCAAGGAGATTGGTGCCCGGGTTCGCGAAGAGCTGGACTACCAGCGTGAAGCGGCAAACATGGCGGCGTATCGCAGGGTACTTGCTGACCGGGATGATATCCGGGTGCCCGGGATGGAGGAGGCGCTATCGACCAGGCGTCTGCTGACGATGGAGTGGCTTGAGGGAGAACCGCTGTTGTCCTTCAAGGACAACCCCCTCGAAGAGCGTAACCGGATCGCGGAAACGATGTTTCACGCCTGGTGGCATCCGTTTAGCCATTTTGGGCTCATTCACGGTGATCCGCACCTCGGCAACTATACGGTTTTTTGCGAGGACAGCCGCCCCATGGGCATCAATCTGCTCGATTATGGCTGCATTCGCATTTTTCCTGAGAGTTTTGTCGGAGGGGTGGTCGATCTCTATCAGGGGCTGCTGGAAGACGATAACGAGCGTGTCGTGGCCGCTTATGAAAGATGGGGTTTTCAGGGGCTGACGAAGGATCTGATTGAGATCCTGAACATCTGGGCCCGCTTTATCTATGGCCCGCTGCTGACTGATCGGGTTCGTTCTATTGCCGATGGCGTGAAACCGGCTGAATACGGCCGGAAAGAAGCTTTTCGTGTCCATAAGGCCCTGAAAGAACTCGGGCCGGTGACGGTCCCGCAGGAATTTGTTTTCATGGACAGGGCAGCCATTGGTCTAGGTGGGGTTTTTCTGCATTTGAAGGCAGAGTTGAATTTCTACAGGTTGTTTAACGAGCAAATTGCAGGGTTTTCCGCCGATAAAGTTGCGAGCCGGCAGCAAGCTGTCCTGAACGATGTGGGGCTTGTTTGAGCTGAAGCTCTGGTCTGGTGGCGGTTTTGTGCAGGCTCAGGAGGTTATTCTTCACGGTAAACGTTGCTCCGGCACGTGCCTTTATTGTAAACACCACAATCGAACATGAACTCTGATCCGGGGGACTGAATGTCTGATAACTCCGCGCCTGCAATGGACTACAATGCGCATGAGCGCACCTACGAGGGTTTCATCAACTTTTCAAAGGTCGGTGTCGTTGCCCTTTTGAACGTTGTGTTGTGCCTGATCCTGTTTGCTTTTGGCGGCACCGTGGCGACTGTCTTCGGATGGCTTATGCTGGTTGCCACCCTGGTGACAACGGGTATTGGCCTTGCGCTTGGCGCTAAAGGATGGGTACCTGTTGCCGCCGTATTCGTGGTAACT
Source organism: Roseibium sp. (assembly GCA_050294735.1). Taxonomy (GTDB): domain Bacteria; phylum Pseudomonadota; class Alphaproteobacteria; order Rhizobiales; family Stappiaceae; genus Roseibium. The sequence goes on from JBNKOQ010000167.1 coordinate 3,007, forward strand.
GCAGCGCTTGCTATTCTGACGGTCTAATGGACGTTGCCTAGCCTTTCCGGATGGGCGGAAAGGCAGGTTGTCCCCTGGGAGGCTATTTATGAAAATTGCTGTGCCGCGCGAAAGCGACGCGGTTGAGACGCGTGTCGCCGCTACGCCGGATACTGTGAAGAAGCTGATCGGTTTGGGCGCGGCCGTCACGGTCGAGAAAAATGCCGGGAGCACTTCGCGCATCCCCGATGCGGATTATGAGGCTGCAGGCGCTACCATTGCCGCTGACATGGCTTCGGCCCTGAAGGATGCCGATGTTGTTCTGAAGGTCCGCCGCCCGAATGCAGCGGAGCTGAAGGCTGCCAAGAAAGGTGCCTTGGTTATTGCCACTATGGACCCTCATGGTCATGAGGATGACGTGAAGGCTATGGCTGCTGCTGGCGTTACCGGGTTTGCCATGGAATTCATGCCGCGCATCACCCGTGCGCAGGTGATGGACGTTCTGTCCTCACAGGCGAATCTGGCCGGTTACCAGGCGGTTATTGAAGCTGCGGCTGAATATGACCGAGCCATGCCGATGATGATGACTGCAGCTGGCACAGTGCCTGCGGCCCGTGTGTTCGTTATGGGGGCTGGTGTTGCCGGGCTTCAGGCTATCGCGACAGCACGCCGTCTTGGTGCGGTTGTGACCGCGACCGACGTCCGCCCTGCTTCCAAGGAACAGGTCGAATCGCTTGGTGCGAAGTTCGTCGCCGTCGAGGACGAGGAATTCAAGCAAGCGGAAACCGCTGGCGGTTACGCCAAGCAGATGTCCGACGAATACCAGAAGAAGCAGGCTGAGCTGGTCGCGTCCCATATCGCGAAGCAGGATATCGTCATCACCACTGCTCTGATCCCGGGCCGTCCGGCTCCGCGGTTGGTGACCAAGGATATGCTGGCGTCGATGAAGCCGGGTTCGGTGCTTGTCGATCTCGCGGTTGAACGCGGTGGCAACGTCGAAGGGGCCAAGCCGGGCAAGGTTGCCACTGTCTCCGGTGCCAAGGTCATTGGCCACCTGAATATGGCGGGCCGCATTCCGGCTTCCGCTTCAGCGCTTTATTCCAAGAACCTGATCGCCTTCCTTGAGACGATGATCGACAAGGAGACCAAGACGCTGAAGCCGGATTGGGATGACGAACTGGTCAAGGCAACGGTTCTGACACGCGACGGCAAGGTGGTTCATCCTGCCTTTGCTCCTGGCGAAGCTTAAGAGGGGGAGTCATGAGCGAATTGTCTCAAGGCGAGGCGCTGGAACGCGCTAAAGCCGCTGTGGAAGCGGCACGGGATGCGGCCGCCACCGCACAGGAAGCGGCAACGGCCGCTCAAGGTTATGCTGATCAGATCGCCGGTTCTGCCGGGGATGCGGTCATGCAGGCCGCGCATGCGTCAGGCGGGGCAATCGAGCCCTTCGTCTTTCTGTTTTCTGTCTTCGTAATGGCGATCTTTGTTGGTTACTACGTTGTCTGGTCGGTCACACCGGCCCTGCACACGCCTTTGATGGCTGTGACCAATGCGATTTCCTCCGTGATTGTTGTCGGAGCGCTTCTCGCGGTCGGTGTCGATCTGGGTGCTGGAGAAGGTGCCATGATGGCGCGGATCTTCGGTTTTCTCGCTCTTGTGCTTGCCAGCGTGAATATATTCGGAGGGTTCCTCGTAACCAGCCGCATGCTTGCCATGTACAAGAAAAAGCAGCGATAGGGGGCCGAAGACATGTCTGCAAACCTGACGGCACTTCTTTACCTTCTGTCCGCCGTACTCTTCATCATGGCCTTACGCGGTCTTTCCAGCCCGGAAAGCTCCCGTAAAGGTAACCTCTATGGCATGGTCGGTATGGCCATTGCTGTTGTCACGACGTTGCTTGCAAGCGGTATCAGTGTCGGTTCCGGCATCTTGATCGTTGTTGGCGTTGGCATCGGCGGCGGTATCGGGGCGGTCATCGCCAAGCGGATTCCGATGACGGCGATGCCGCAGCTCGTTGCTGCCTTCCATTCGCTGGTTGGTCTGGCTGCGGTCTTCGTGGCGGCGAGTGCGCTTTACGCACCGACGGCATTCGGCATTGGCGAGCACGGCAATATTCACGGCCAGGCTCTTGTCGAGGCCGCCATTGGTGCAGCCATCGGTGCGATCACGTTTACCGGTTCGGTGATTGCATTCCTGAAGCTCGATGGCCGCATGTCGGGTAAGCCGATCATGCTGCCGGGACGTCATCTCATCAACATTGCCCTGGCAGTTGGTGTGGTGCTTCTGGTGATCGGTCTGGTGAATACCGAGAGCATGTTCCTGTTCTGGCTGCTGGTCCTGGCCGCGCTGGTGTTCGGTGTCCTGATTATTGTTCCGATTGGCGGCGCTGACATGCCAGTGGTTGTGTCGATGCTCAATTCCTATTCGGGGTGGGCCGCAGCAGGGATCGGCTTTACCCTCGGCAACATGGCACTGATTGTAACGGGGGCTTTGGTCGGCTCTTCCGGTGCGATCCTGTCCTACATCATGTGTAAGGGCATGAACCGCTCCTTTATCTCCGTGATCCTCGGCGGCTTTGGTGGTGAAACCGCTGTCGCTGGCGGCGATGGCGGTGAGGAGCGTCCGGTCAAGCAAGGTGCTGCCGATGATGCTGCCTTCATCATGAAGAACGCATCCAAGGTTATCATCGTGCCGGGGTACGGCATGGCGGTGGCCCAGGCGCAGCATGCGCTTCGTGAACTGGCCGACACGTTGAAGGAAGAGGGCGTTGAAGTGAAATACGCCATTCATCCCGTTGCTGGCCGTATGCCTGGGCACATGAACGTGCTTCTGGCTGAAGCCAATGTGCCTTACGATGAAGTGTTCGAGCTTGAAGACATCAACTCCGAATTCGCTCAGGCCGATGTGGTTTATGTCATTGGCGCCAACGATGTAACGAACCCGGCCGCCCGCGACGATCCGCAGTCGCCGATTTACGGTATGCCGATCCTTGACGTGGACAAGGCCGGAACGGTTCTTTTCGTGAAGCGCAGTATGAGTTCGGGCTATGCCGGAATTCAGAACGAATTGTTCTTCAATGACCGGACCATGATGCTCTTCGGCGATGCGAAGAAAATGACCGAGGAAATCGTCAAGGCGATGTAACCGGTCTAATCGGATTGAATTGGAAGGCGCGGGAGACACCCGCGCCTTTTGTTTTTGCAACGCTCCGGTATAAGCAAATCATGACAGCCGCTTCACCAGGACCCTTCATCTACAGGCCGCCGCTTGACCCCTTTTTGGAGGTCCTGCATGCGGACGACGATATTCTGGTGATCTGCAAGCCAAGCGGGTTGCTGAGTGTGCCGGGCAAAGCGGAAGAGCATTCTGATTGTCTCGAGAGCCGGGCTCAAGAGCGTTTCCCGGAGGCACGCATCGTTCACCGGCTGGATATGGATACATCCGGTGTGATGGTCCTGGCGATGCATGCGCAGGCTCACCGGCATCTCGGATTGCAGTTCGAGCGGCGTAAGACATCCAAGACCTATGTTGCCCGGGTTTGGGGGCAGATGGAGGCCGAGGAGGGGCAGGTGGATTTGCCGCTCAGGTGCGACTGGCCGAACCGGCCCAAGCAGATGGTTTGCCATGAATATGGGCGCAAGGCGTTGACTGGATGGACTGTCCTGCTCCGGGAGGAATATTCGACACGGGTGATGTTATCGCCGGTGACGGGCCGTTCCCACCAGTTGCGGGTCCATATGCTCGCACTGGGGCACCCAATTCTGGGGGACCGGTTCTATGCCGATGGCGAGGCTCTGGCGGCGGCCGACCGGCTGCAACTTCATGCCCAAGAGTTGACGTTTCACCATCCCGACGGCGGTGACAGGGTGACCTTCCAGGCGCCGTGCCCCTTCTGAAGGGCTTCCCGTCCAGATCAGAGCGTACGCTGGCCTTTGCTGACCCTTGCAAGCCCTTCCCGTGCCAGATCGTTTGAAGCGTCCAGGTTGATTGCCTTGTTGTAGTTCCGCCGGGCGTCTTTGGTTTTACCCAGTAGCTCCAGAGCAACGCCCCGGTTTGCCCAGGCAATGGAGGAGCGCTTGTCCAGATTGACGGCGACCGAAAGATCGGAAAGAGCCGCATTGGGATCATTGATGGCGAGATAGGAAATGCCGCGGGCGATGTAAGGCTCGTCGGCATTGGGATTGAGACCGATGGCCGTCGCGAAGTCTTCGATCGCGTGTTGATGCTGTCCCTGGGTCTGATAGATCAGGCCGCGATTGTAAAAGGCGCGGGCATCAGAGCTGTTGCGGGAGATCACCGCGTTGAAGTCGTTCAGCGCCGGGCCGTAATCCAGCAACGCGGCCTTGCGGTAATAGGCAAGCGCCCTGCCCTCGTCGCGTGCTACGCCGATACCTGTCTCAT
>JBNKOQ010000168.1:0-7363 GCA_050294735.1 Roseibium sp.
ATTCTGGCGCTCCTGGGCCGGAACGGGGCAGGCAAGACGTCTACGCTTCGAGCCATCGCCCGGATGGACAATCCGCGCCTCACGCATGGCGAAATCTGGCTCGATCACAAGCCGTTGCATGATATGAAGAGCTATCAGGCTGCCCAGATGGGCGTTGGCCTGGTGCCTGAAGATCGCCGGATTATTCCGGGACTGACGGTTCAGGAGAATCTGGAGCTGTCTCAGATCGCGGAACCCAAGGGCTGGTCGATCGAACGGATCTACGAACATTTTCCGCGGCTTGCGGAACGGCGCTCGCAAGAAGGCATCACCATGTCGGGCGGCGAGCAGCAAATGCTGGCCTTGGCGCGTGTTCTGGCGCGGGACATCAAGCTGCTTTTGCTGGATGAGCCTTACGAAGGCTTGGCTCCGGTGATTGTTCAGGAGATCGAACGTATCCTGGAGGGCATCAAGGAGCTGGGAATCACAACAGTGATCGTGGAGCAGAACGCGATTGCCGCGCTTCATCTGGCTGACCGCGCGGTGATTCTGGATATGGGGGAGGTCGTGTTCGACGGCTCCGCGCAAGAGGTGCTCGACAATGCCGAACTGCGGCAGGAGTATCTGGCGATCTGACGCGATTGCCTGAGTTTCTGGTATCGAGAAGGCCGGTGTGCATTGGACACCGGCCTTTTTATATGCGACGTCGGAAAGCAGTTGTTTGCTGAGGAGATACTCTGAAGATGTTGCTGCTTTCGCAGGAGGAAACGCGCAAGGCCTTGCCATTTGCCGCATTGGTGGAAGCTCTGGGCGAAATGTTCAAGACCGGCTGCGAAATGCCCGTGCGCCATCATCATGACATGGTTGTTCCGGGAGAACCGGATGCAACCATGCTGCTGATGCCTGCCTGGGTCCCCGGTCAATATTCCGGGGTGAAGATTGTCAATGTTGTTCCGGGCAATTCGGATCGCGGGCTGCCGGCGATTTCAGCGGAATACCTTCTGTCGGACGGGCGGACGGGCGAAATGCTGGTTATGGTCAACGGCGGTGAATTGACGGCCCGGCGAACAGCAGCGGCCTCTGCTCTCGCTGCACGCTATCTGGCCCGCGAAGATGCCAGCCATTTGGTAATTGCCGGAACCGGGCGTGTGGCACTCAACCTTGTCGGCGCATATCAGGCGGTGCGGCCAATCACGAAGGTAACCTTCTGGGGCAGGACGCTCGACAAGGCGGAGGCGCTTGCCCGGCAAGCCTCAGAGCTTTTCGGTGTCGAGGCCTTTGGCACAGCTGATCTGGCTGCGGCTGTCGCGGAGGCGGACATCGTCAGCGCGGCGACCCTGTCTACCGACCCTCTGATCCTGGGAGACTGGCTCAAGCCCGGCACCCACGTCGATCTGGTCGGTGCTTTCAAACCGTCGATGCGTGAGAGTGACGATGAGGCCGTACGGCGCGCCAGTGTTTTCGTTGACACCAGGGACGGGTGCACGAAAGAAGGGGGGGATATTACGCAACCCCTGTCGTCAGGCGTTCTTCAGGTAAAAGATATCAAGGCTGACCTCTATGACCTGACGCGCGGTGAGCATAAAGGCCGTTCCTCTGCGGAGGAAATAACCTTGTTCAAGTCGGTTGGTGCCGCTCTTGAGGATCTGGCTGGGGCCATTTTGGCCTACAACAACGCATCTGAGAAACCGGCTGCATGACATTTGGGGAATGGTTAGATCATCATGGGTTACATCAAGTCTGAACTTCCATCTGTTGCCGGCTTTCTGCTGTTCGGTGTGTTTTTATACCTGGGGGATGCACTTGCCCCAGGCGCGTTAGGCCTCGCCGGTTCTCTCACGGCACTTGCGGTTCTGTTCGCAGCGATGTTGTGGTGCTCTTTTTCCGTGGTCCGCCATGCTGGTGGGCTGGCGACATTGCTCGGAGAGCCGTATGGAACCCTGATCCTGACCCTGGCGGTGATCGGGATTGAGGTTGCGCTGATTGCGGCGGTGATGCTCGGGGGCGACGCTGCGCCGACGCTGGCGCGGGAAACCATGTTTTCGGTCGTGATGATCGTCCTGAATGGGCTGATCGGCCTGTGTTTGCTGGTTGGAGGTTTGCGCCACAAGAGCCAGAGTTACAACCTTCAGGGCGCCAATGCCTATTTGTCTGTTTTGATTCCGCTGGCCGTTTTCGCACTGGTCTTGCCGCGGTTTACACACTCAGCTCCTGGCGGGCAGCTTTCGACGCTCCAGACGATGTTTGATATTGTTATTTCCGTGATCCTATACGGGGTGTTTCTTGCCATCCAGACCCGAACCCATAGTGATATTTTCCAGCAGCCGGATGCGGCGGAAGACGATGATGAGCATCATGGCGGTGCCGTGCGCTCTGTTCCGTTTCATATTGCCGGGCTTTTTGGGGCGCTGCTGCCTATCATTCTTCTGTCCAAGAAGCTGGCGCTTTATGCCAACAACAGCATTGAGGGGATTGGCGCTCCGATTGCCCTGGGGGGCTTCCTGGTTGCCGCGCTGATTTTGATGCCTGAAGGGTTCAGCGCCCTGCGATCCGCACGTGACAACAAGCTTCAGCGAGCTGTGAACATTTGCCTTGGGTCGGCCGTGGCAACGATTGGGCTAACCGTTCCTGCTGTGCTGGCCATTGGCCGGTTTACAGGAAAGGAAGTTGAGCTCGGGCTGGAATTTGAAGACATCATCATGATCACCCTGACATTGTTTGTCAGTGTCGTGACCTTCATCAGCGGGCGCACGAACTATCTCCAGGGGGCCGTGCATCTTACGCTGTTCGCCGCCTACGTCATGATGATATTCGACCTGTCCGCATGACGGGAAGTAGTGGAACGAAGACGTTCGGCTTCTTGACTAGCCGAGTTCGAATGTCGTGATGCCAAAGGTTCGTGTCAGCGGCAATTCAGGGTCCGGCCCCTTGTACATCCTGGCTGTCTCGAAGACCGGTGAGAGCTCATAACGCTCCGCCAGGTCCAGCGCTGCTTGATTTGGTTCAGGGGTGTCGAGATAGATCGTCTGGCCCTTGGCCTGGCCCGCAAGAGCCCTGAACAGAATGTCGGCGATCTCCGGTGTGTCCGCAAACAGGGGGCCTATCTTGAAACCGTCGTCGCACTGGCGAATGACCCCATAGCCCTTGACCTCTCCACTGTCGACGAAAGCAAAGCCGCGCCGGGTTTCCACCATGGGGGCACACCAGGTCTCCAGAAAGGCTGTCCGCTCTTCTGGAACAAATGCCCGGTCGTAATCGCGAACCGACGGAAATATGCCCTGTCCAAGTGTGCAGAGGCGGGGATCCATTGGTGCGTCGACCATGGCCAATCCGCTCTGGCGTATGTTGCGGTGGGCTAACTCGAAGCCGGAGCTTCTGTAATTGTCCTGCTGGTCAACGACGCCGTCCAGCCCGACCGTACGGCCTTCCAGATGAGCGATGGCACGACGCCATACCGCCAAGCCATAGCCCTTGCCGCGGTGTTCGGGGCGGCAGATATAAAATCCGATGAAGCCATATGCGGTGCCATAGCGAATGGCGGAAATGCAGGCAACGGGTTCGCCCTCATTCCAGGCCATGAACAATCCGGATGGATCTGCGATCCCAAAGGGCCCCAGATCGTCTTTTCCGGGATTCCAGCCTTCTTCGGCCGCCCAGCCAAGGGCCCGTTCCAGATCGGCTTCGCTCATGGCCCGAATCTCAATCTCAGAGGCGATCATTGAGAAGCTCCTGCAAGAACGTGTTCAATTCCGGTAACCGGTGCCGGAATCACCAGACCCTATTGATAAGCAGGGATGTTTGCCTCGACAAGGGCGCATGGATGGCAGCTGTCTGCCATGCCGCGGCAAGCGGAACGCTTGATATGAATTCGGGAAAAGAGAGTGGTACGCCCAACGGGACTCGAACCCGTGTTTCCGCCGTGAAAGGGCGGCGTCCTAGACCGCTAGACGATGGGCGCAGCGGTCAACGCAGCTGCGTTGTGGGGAGGCTTATAGGCAGAAAAACCTGTGGCCGCAAGAGGCATTTGTGACAAAATGCACAGGCCCGGATTTCCGGTCCTGTGCATGTGAGGAATCCGGGGTAAATGGATCTCTTCAGCTTTGGTCCTCATCCATTTCGGTGAGTGAAACGGATCTGCAACTCATGCCGCCGGACAAACCCGATCTGCTCCGCCGAATTGTTTGGCGGCGCAGGCCGGATGGAAGACCGCCCGGGTTTTACCACTCTCCGGTGTTCGGCATGGAAGCCCATGGTTCTGCAGCCTCGAGGGCTTCGCCCTTTTGCAGGATCTCGAACGAAATATTGTCTGGAGAGCGGACAAATGCCATCCGGCCATCGCGGGGAGGGCGGTTGATGGTAACGCCTTGTTGCTGCAGCTGGGCGCAGAACTCGTAGATATTGTCGACTTCATAGGCGAGGTGGCCGAAATTGCGCCCGCCGCTGTATTCTTCCGGATCCCAATTGTGGGTGAGTTCAAGCAGGGGAGCCTTGGCGGACTTGCCGCTTTCCACATCCTCGGAGGCGGCCAGGAAGATCAGAGTGAAGCGGCCGCCTTCATTATCGATACGCCGAACCTCGACCATCCCCATCTTCTTGCAGTAAAAGTCGAGAGAAGCGTCGATGTCGGTGACGCGGACCATGGTGTGCAAATAGCGCATGGACTGTTCCTAATTGTGTGTGGTTGGAACCTGAAGGATAGGATCGCCACTATGACAGAACTAACAAGTGTTGCCACCGCCAAAGCCGCGTTGGCTGAACTCTTGTCCCGTGACAGCGGCAGAATCGTGGTTCTGACGGGGGCTGGTATTTCGACTGAATCCGGTATTCCGGACTTTCGCTCTCCTGGAGGTATATGGTCGAAAAGGCAGCCTATTCAATACCAGCAGTTCATATCCGATGAGGCGAGCCGGCTGGAAGACTGGCGCAGGCGTTTCGAGATGATGACGATAATCGACGAGGCCCGTCCGAATGCGGCTCATCTGGCTTTGGCGCAGCTTGCGAGGGCCGGCCGGATGCCCTTGTTGATCACCCAGAATGTCGATGGGCTGCATCAACGCAGTGGTGTGCCGGAAGACTGTCTTGTCGAGCTGCATGGCAACAGCACCTATGCGACTTGCCTGGATTGCGGGCAACGCGCGGAGCTCGAGGCGCTGCGGGTTCGTGTCGATCGCGGAGAGTGCCCGGTTTGCGAGACCTGCGGCGGGCTTTTGAAGGCGGCGGTGGTGAGCTTTGGGCAGCAAATGCCCGAGGACGAGCTGATGCGCGCAGCACGGGCCACACAGCAGGCAGACCTCTTCATGGTCATCGGTTCATCGCTGGTTGTGCATCCGGCGGCGCAGTTGCCTGTGCTGGCGGCCCGCGCTGGCGCCCGCATCGCTATTGTGAACAGGGAGGCGACGCCAGTTGATCCTCTTGCCGACGTCATCATACGGGCGCCGATTAGCGAGAGTTTTGAAGGCTTTTTCTACGCGAGCTGAGGTTTCCGGGAAAATCGGCTGTGGTTAGTTCGACAATTTCCCTTCTCGCTATGGGTCAGGATGTTATCCTTTTGTTAGGAATCAGTTCGTGGCCGAGTCGCATTGCGGCAGGAGCGGAGTGAATGATGCAGACCAGACACGGGGCAATTGGCTATGGGGGCAAAGACCTTTACGGATCCCCTCGCGATCGACACGGCAGAGGATGTTGCCGTCGATGTGATCGAGGTTGCAGGCTCTATAAAATGGTTTGATGTTGCCAAAGGATATGGCTTCATTGTCCCTGACAGCGGCGAAGGTGATATCCTTCTGCATGTAACATGCCTCCGGCGGGATGGGTTCCAGACGGCTTATGAGGGCGCGCGCGTGGTATGCGAGGTTCTGGACCGGCCAAGAGGCCTTCAGGCTTTCCGCATCCTGTCTATGGACGAATCGACGGCGTTGCATCCCTCGCAGCTGCCACCATCGCGGACCCACGTTCAGGTGGTGCCCGAAGGTGGTTTCGAAAAAGCGACCGTCAAATGGTTCAACCGGGTCAAGGGCTTTGGTTTTCTGACCCAGGGCGAAGGCAGCGAAGACATTTTCATTCATATGGAGACGCTGCGCCGGTTCGGAATCACGGAATTGCGCCCGGGGCAGGAAGTTCTGGTGCGGTTCGGCAGCGGCCCCAAGGGACGTATGGCGGCGGAAATCAGACCGTCCGGTGCAGGAACACACATTCCGTCATCGCACTAAGCGTAGCAGAAAGACCTTATTGAGCCGATGTGAGGCCGGATGTCATGATCCGGCCTTTTTCTATGGTGTCTATTCCTGCGTTAAACCATCGAAGCCGTTTGTTTGCTCCAAGGCTGCAATGTGTCTCATACTCCTCTTGTCAAAGCGCGCCTGGTCCTGTCTGGAGAGTTCCCATAATGCTGAAATGCTTACTTCGGCCCCTGATTGCCGGTCTCGGTCTCTTCCTGCTTCTGGCTGGGCTGTCGCTGTCCAGTTGGAACAGCCCGGGCCTGGCGGATGAAGTGCTCACATTGCCGACGGAAGAGCTCACCGTAGAAAGCAAACGCGGTCCGCAGGCCTTTGTCGTCGAAGTGGCCACAACAGACGCGCAACGGGCAAAGGGGCTGATATATCGGGAACGGATGGCCCTGAACGCTGGTATGCTGTTCGTCTTCGAAGCCTCGGGGGAGCGGTATTTCTGGATGAAAGACACGCCGCTGTCGCTCGATATCATCTTTATTGATGAGGCGGGCCGTATCGTGCGGATCGCGGAAGGAACGACGCCCTTTTCTGAAAAATTGGTGCCGTCCCGAGGGAACGCCAAATACGTTCTGGAACTGAACGCGGGCACTGCCCGCCGGCTTGGGATGGTGGCCGGGGACGTGGTCCGGGCACCTTCAATTCCGCGGCCTGAATAGATCATCGCAGATGACTGTCCCGGCAAGCCGAAGGATTTGAGCCACCGCCCGCGCCTCCAGGCGGGTTTCGTCGGTGGGGTGGCAGGGTCTTGTGTGCGGGGAACCCGCCGGCGAGATGCAGGGGCTCCTTGATACATGGCATATGGGATGGCGGGTAACCTCGCGATGGCCGGCCGCGCCATTACGGTTTATACCCTGAGGGCATCGCGGGATCCGGCTTTAACGGCTCGGGAGGTGGTGGATAGTGTCCCTGGCCGGGTGGCGAAATGGCCGGCGCATTTCAAGAGCGCTATGTGCTGTGGCATCATGAGTGGCATTGTATTTCAGTCGGCTACAAATGATCTGGCTAACGGTTATGCTAGCCAGATACCATCCTGAATAGCTTGTCCGACGAGTGCCTGGTTCTCAGCACTTTCCGAAAATCCGATCAGAACGCCGATCCGGTCCCAGGAACCGTCGGCCAGCCGCCCCTGCCAGCCCTCGAGGCCCGCTGCATCT
>JBNKOQ010000169.1:0-7331 GCA_050294735.1 Roseibium sp.
GTACCTTTTGCCACGGCGGTCATCCCCGCCCTGTGCGGGGATCCAATACCCTTCACCATAAGGCATGGCATTCTATGTCTATCTGCTGGCGAGCCGCCGGTATGGAACATTCTACACCGGCGTGACCAATGATCTCGCCCGGTGGGTTCATGAACACCGGGAAAAGACCGGCAGCGTTTTCACCCGCCGCTACGGTGTCGACCGGCTGGTTTACTACGAGACCTATGACACGCCGGAGGAGGCCATCCGCCGGGAAAAACGCCTGAAGCGCTGGCCGCGCACCTGGAAAATCCGGACCATCGAAGCCTTCAATCCTGACTGGCGGGATCTCTATGAGGACCTGAACCGCTAGATTTGCGTTTGCCGGTAGGTGGATTGGATCCCCGCACATTTCCACTTCGTGGGGCGGGGATGACGTCTGAGGGGGCGGTGTACCCGGTGCCCTTACCCAACACCGCCGGAAACAGTCATTGCCGGATCAAAGCCAGGGCAACAGAGTGACGGGCCGCACCGTCAATTCGGACCGGCGCAGGTGCCGTTGAGCTGCAGCGTCTTGATCCGGTCCAGCGCCTGTTGTTCGGTGTCGAACGGCCCGCCCGCGACAAGCCAGTTGCGGCTGTGATGGTAACCGCCGTCCGCATCGCTGAGCAGCGCGGTGGTGCAGGCTCCGGCCTTTTCCTGCCTCAGCACAAACCAGCCGGTGGTTTCGCCCTGGGCATGGGCAACACCGGCGGATGTAGCCGCCAGCAGACATCCAAGACATGCCATCCTGTTCAAGGTTTTCATGACCAATCCTCCTGAACGCGTTTGTTTCGGAGACTTTCACGTGGCCCTGCGCCAGGCAAGTTTCAACGGCATAATGGGCGTTAAGCGCCTGAAAATATTAATAATTGTTAACTTTATCCGGCCTGCCCCGCCTTGCCGGCACGGTTTCCCGGTGAAAAACTTATCCCCCTCCCCCTGAACCTGGCTTATTCTTGGGGCATTCCAGTCTTATGGGCCCTTGCCGGGCCACCCGCGGTGAGGTCCAGACGGACGATGCTTAGACGGTGGCTGGACGGGAGCCAAACAGGGACCGAACAGGGGTCAAGCAGAAACAGGCGCCGGAAACTGTGGCTCTCCGGCCACAAGGTGGCCTGATAAAACTGACGATAGCGCGAGAATCAAAGCCGACCGCCACTTTGCATCTGTAAAAAGCGGCAAAAAAAGGGTAAGAAAGCGCGATAAACCGGTACAAAAGATTGAAAATGTATTAACATTCCAGCCGCGGTTAAAGGATATAACCGGGTTTGGCATGGCAGGAGCTGCTTAATGGGACTTTTCTCGAAGACACCACGTTCCGTGATGGACAACCGGGAGAAACCGGAGACTGACGGCATGGAAGCCACTGAAACTGTTGATGTATCAGAGGCTGAGGAATCCAACGTCCAGCACCTGTCGCCCTTCGCCCTGAAGATGCAGGAGCGGATGCACCAGCTCGACGGGCTGAAAACCCGGCTCGGCGGACTTGGTCAGGGCTTCGACCAGATGTACGCCATGGCATCCGAATCCCGCCACAGCATCAACATGCTGTCCGAGTTCATCGAGAACTCCAAGGCCCAGGTCGAAACGGAAATCCGCCTCAAGTCGGAAAACGCCAAGATCTCCACCGACCTGATGGACGCCAACCACAAGCTGGGCCAGCTGTCGTCCCGCTTCGAGGAAGCCGACGCGGAAACCCACTCCCTGCGCAAGCGTCTGACCGAAACCCGCACCGCGCTGGAAACGGCGCGCAGCGAGCTGATTTCGATCCGCGACAACAACAAGAAGGTCAACGAGGAATACCGCAGCCAGAGCGCGGCCCTCGTGCTGGCCAACACCCGTATCGCCGAGCTGAGCGATGAGCTCGACAATCTGAAGGCCAAGCACCAGACCCTTCAGGAGCACGCGGAGAGCCTGCAGACAAACCTGCATGAAGTCGGCAAGCGCGAGAAGGAACTGCAGCAGAACCTGTCCGAAAGCGCTACCCTGCTGGACGAGGAAGTCCGCAAGAACAACCAGGCCACCGGCGAACTGGAAGCCGCCAAGCGCCAGGTACTCGATTTCCGCAACGAGAACATCGACATCAAGTCCCACCTCGACGTGGCAAACCAGGAACTGGCCTATTCCAAGAACAGGCTCGAGGAAGAACAGCGCAAGCATGACAACGAGGTCTATGCGCTGAACGCCGAAATCGAGAACCTGTCGTCGCAGCGCCGCATTGGTGCCCAGTCCCTGCAGGAATTGACCCGCGAAAACCAGAGCATGAAAGAGCGCAAGCGCGATCTGGTCCAGCGCATGCAGGAGATCGAGCATCTTCTGGAAACCGCACAGAAGAACCACGAGCGCGACCGCAACGAACTGGTCTCGGCCAACGGCAAGCTGCGCGAACTGAACCTGCGCTACAATTCGGCCCTGACGGACCTGAACCACGAGCGCAACCAGAACCGCAAATACGCCGAGCGTCTGGAAGAGGTCATCGAGGAAAACAAGAAGCTGCAGAAGTACCGGATCGAGGTCGACAGCAACAGCGACCAGATCATGCAGCTCAAGGGCATCATCAACAATTACCAGCGCGCCATGGAAGGCCGCGGCCCGGCAGAGGAACTCGGCCTGACGCGCAACTACGACCCGGCGGAAGCGCTCGGCCTGCTCGACGAGGATGCCAAGGCGGCAGCGGAAGATGCCGACGATATGACAGCTGTAGAAGAAACCTCCGGTGAAACCGCCCCGGAAGACACCAAAGACACTGACAACGACGATACTGTCGTCCGTCTTCGCGACTGACCGCACAGCGGTTCCCGTCCGTTTTGCAAGGCCTCGCAGCATCCCGTCCAACGGACCGGCAGCGGGGCCTTTTGGCGTTCCCGCGCAAGATTGGATTGGGCCTCTGCAGCTCGCCCCAACCTCCCCCAGACACAAATCGGGGTTGCGCGGCAGCGTCGATTTCGAACAGGATAGGGCTCTTGGCAACCAGAGCAGCAGCATGAGCATCCGACCTCCGAAAGCCTTCCGCCAGGCGGCACTGGAAGATCCAGTGGCAGCAGCGCTGGAACAGGAAATCTTCGCCGAAAAGGCAGGTACCCTCGCCCGCCTGAACAAGAAGCTGGAAATTGCGCTGACCCGAATCCCGGAAGACCCCGGTATCGCAGAGAACGAAGCCAGCCGCCGGGAGCGGAACCTGCGCATCGCGGAGGCGGGTGAAGCTCTCTGGCATGTCACCATTCAGCGCGAGCTATGCGGCCTGACCCGGCACAAGGCGTTTTTCGATCACATGGGCGTGCCATCCGCCGTCCGGCTCTGCGCCGGTCCCGTGCCGGATCACCTGAAGCCTAGATGTGGAGCCTCATGACAGCGGCACAATGGAACCGGACGATCTGTGTTACAGATCACGGACATCGGTTGGCGGGCAGTGGAAGATCGCCAAACCGCACGAAATCCAACGACCGCCGGGGGCAGCCATGACGGGACATAAAAGACAACCGGAAACCGCCATCAGCCGGAGCGTCGCCGGCAAGGCCGCCATCGCTGGCCTTGCCCTCCTGGCAAGTGCCATCGCGACCGGGGCTGCGCAGGCGGACAGCTGCTGGACACACAATGGCTCCCTCATGCGTTTGCAGGCCCAGGGCAATCAGCGATGGCTCAGTTATGAGAGCCCGCGCGCTCAATTGCGCGCTGCGGGTGTCAGGCGCGGTACGCTGCTCTTCGACGGGATCAAATCGGGCAATTGGTACCGGGGCACGGCCCGGGTGTTTTCAAAATACTGTCCGGGGACACCCTTAACCTATGCGGTCGAGGGACCGGTTCGGGGCGACCAGCTGCAGGTGACGGTCCAGGGCACGCGGGAGGTTTACAACCGGTGCCGGCCAACCGGGCGCTATACCAGAGACACGCTTGTCTTCACGTACTCCCACCAATGCTAACCCCCTGGCGCGCGGCCCGTGACAAGACGAAAGCATTCACTTAAGCATAATCCCCAAGAGCATGGCCGCGACAGGCTTTCTGTTTTAAAAGCCATCTTGCAAGTGCCGTTAGGGGATGTTCTGTTGGCCAGACTTTGCGATAAGGATTCGGCAGTTCGCAGAGGTGAACATCCCATTGCTCCGCTTTTCCAGAAGCTCAGCGGGGCTCTGGCGGTTCCGCCCAAAATGGTATCAAGGAAGACCTGCAGCCCGATGGATAAAACAAAACGGGCGTGGAGTTCGCGAATGTTTGGAAAAATTTTATACAAGAAGTCGCTTCGAGCGATGGCAGCCGCGGTTATCGCTGGCCTTGCCCTGACTGTCTTGCCGCAAACATTTTATCCAGGAGCTTCCAGCGCCGCCCATGCGGCAGGCGTCCGGGTGGTGCCTGAGGGCAATCGATATCGCTCCCAGCCGCGGATTCCCTTCGCATCGGCCCGCAGAACATCCGCGTCCAAATCCAGCTACGACGCTAAGTTTGAAAAAGTACTCGGTGTCCTGAAGCGCGATCGCAGGCTGATCTCGTCGATCAAGCGCGTTGCCAACAGATACAATATCGATCCGATCCATATGATCGGCGCGATCATTGGCGAGCACACCTATAACTATGACACTCTGGACAGCGCCCAGTCCTATTACATCAAGGCGCTTGCCTACGCCGGTATCGACATCAGTTTCCAGTATGACGGCGAACATGTTGACACCTTTGTTCAGCGTCCGCAGTTCGACCGGTGCCGCGGCGACAAAAAAAGCAAATCCAGCGACAGCCGCTGGTCTTGCTATGAGAAGGTGTGGAACACGCGTTTCCGCGGCAAGCGTGTGGACGGCACGCGGTTTCCGAAAACCAATTTCAACGAGACCTTCTTCCAGCCCCTCTTCTCCGGACAGAGCTTTGGCCTTGGCCAATTGAGCCCGCTGACCGTCCTGAAAATGACAGACCGGGTCGCCCGCCAGAGCAGCAATCGCAAACTGAGCGCATCGGATGCGGAAAGTGTCTACAGGGCCACAATGGACCCCAATATCTCCCTGCATTACATGGCCGCGGTTATCCAGGATGCCATTGAGGCCTACAAGTCCGTCGGCAAAGTCGATATTTCGAAGAACCCCGGTCTGACGGCCACTCTCTACAATCTCGGAGATCCCTGGAGCCGCGCAGCAAAATTCCGCCGCAGCGGTTCAGCATGGCCGAAAGAAAACTACTATGGCTGGCTGGTGAACGACCGTATCGAGGACCTGAGATCCTTGCTCTGACACAGGGTGTCCTGCCGGCAAACTCCTGATGCTTGCAGGACATCACGCAGTCGCCCCTTCAAGGCAGTCGTTACTGGCGACAGCCCTACTCGAACCAGCATCTCTCGCGCATTTCAACACGGGTCAGGCCGGTCCCCCTGTCGCGGATTTTTGTCGGCAAACTCTTGCACACATGAACCCGCAGCAGAAACGGCGAATTTGACCCGACCACTTTCGGCCCCCCTACCGCCTGGTTTCTCTGAATTTCCTGGCTCCGAGCCAAGCGGTCGTAATAGTCATCTGCCGAAGCAGCTGAAATCCAGCTGCCAGCCAGAACACCCGAAGCCAAAATCCCAAGACAGATTGCAGCTCTGCCAGTTCCCGTGAAAGAGCGTTTCATCAAACCACATCCTTCGAGTTTCGGACCAGGTCATAGGCTTATGACCTTTAAGTCTGCCTACTCTAATTGGGGTCAGAGAGCCGCTGAGGAAAGGCACTTCACACAGTCGTGTCTTATCTCCAATCCGGCTCACCGCAGGAACGGATTGGTCTCCCTCTCATAACCAATGGTTGATGCCTGCCCGTGCCCTGGCAGAAACGATACATCGTCTCCCAGAGGCAAAAGCTTGTCCCGGATAGAAGCGATCAGCGTGTCATGATCTCCCCCGGGCAGATCCGTGCGGCCAACGGAGCCGGCAAACAGAACATCGCCCGAAATCGCCAACCGCAACTCGCGGTCAAAGAACACCACATGGCCGGGCGCGTGCCCCGGGCAATGGAGCACCTCAAATGTCCGGCCCGCCATCTCCATGGTATCACCTTCGACGAGCCATCTGTCTGGTTCCACCGGGGAAGCATCAGTCAGGCCGAACTGACGCGCCTGATCCTTGACCCGTTCGATCAGCATCCGGTCGGCCTCATGCGGCCCCTCGACCGCAACATTCAGATGCCTGGAGAGTTCAGCCGCGCCGCCAACATGATCGATATGCCCATGAGTCAGCACAATTTTTTCGACGGAGACGCCCTGCTCTTCAATTGCCTTGAGAATAATGGGAACGTCTCCGCCCGGGTCGACAACGGCTCCGCGCATCGTGACCGGGTTCCAGATCAGCGAGCAATTCTGCTGGAAAGGGGTAACCGGGATCACCATGATCTGGATTGGCGGAAGTGCCCCGCCGGCCTGGGATGGGTTGCTATCAGACAAGAAACGGTCTCCAAACACCCCAACCGCCTGGGGATTTTTGACAAATACTGGGCAAAGTCGCTCTGGTCAGCGCTTTCTGGCTTGCAGCCGCTTCACCTTCGGTTCGGCTTTTCGTACAAGAAGAAGCACCTGCTGAACAGTGCGCAGGGACAAACAGGTTGTCGACACCCATGAAGCTGACGCTGCTCCGGTTCTTGATCTTGGCTACTCTCGTAATTGCGGAGACCGCAATTGCAGCCACTGGGGGACCACGCACAAAACCTGTCTGGAGCAAGTGGTCTGTCGGCTGCGGCAATTCCGGACTGTGTTACACGTCAACATTCGTGCGGGACCAATCCACCTGGCTTGATCTGCGGATCGTCCGCAACTGGCCGGCGGCAGCGGACCCGCTGCTGAGGATCACCGCGAATGTGGCGCTCAACAATGAGGGCACAATCCGCTTCACCGTGGATGGCCAGTCGGTCGAAGCGCTGCCTGTCGCACAACTGCGCGAAGTTCAGGCCTCCGTCGCCACACCTCCCGGTTTCCGGCCACTGGGCGGAGAAGGCTTCTGGTATCCGACAGGCGCCGTGACAAGCGCCATTCTTGACGCCATGCGAAATGGACGGGTGATGACCGTCGATCTTCCCATAGACACCGAGACCGTTACCATCAAGATCCCGCTGCAGGGCTTGCGATCCGCGCTCAATTGGCTGGATGAGCGTCAAGACCGGAGCGGCACGGTTTCCGCCATTGTTAGAACCGGAAACGAACCTGCCCGTGATGCCCCGCACGCGATGCCAATTCAATCGCCTGGGACATTGCCACCCGCCGTTCTTGCTGCTTGGGACGAGAACCGGTTCTGCTCGGATATTGACCCTGCGATATTCGCCAGCCTCGATGCTGTCGCCGTACCGCTGGAAGACAAGACCACGCTG
>JBNKOQ010000170.1:0-7310 GCA_050294735.1 Roseibium sp.
ACGCTCAACGCTGCCTCTCAAAGCCAGTTGAGCGTCCTGAAAGGATTTGGCGAATATGCGCAGCGACGGCTTTGCAAGTCTTTGAAAGCCATAGGGCGTCCTGCAGCCTTGCGCCTTGTATCCGGACATATTCGCTCAAACCATTCACACCAAATTTATGGGTCCGAACCCTAGCAAGCAGAAGGTCATTTCCAAACCATTCCAGGTATCTTGAAACCGATCCACCAAACAGAAATCGGCGGTCCTAGGTCTATTGGTTCTCCAGCACCCCGGCAGCCGCAGCGCCTGCCGCCGCCTGTTTCGTAGCGTCCTGACCATGGCTATGAGGCTCATCAGAATCACCTTCGCCTGGCGCGACGCGAACCGTTACCTGCTTGTGCGCGAACTTGATCCCGCCCTGTTCGAAGCGTTCCTGCAAACCCGCATAGACCACCTTGCGCACCTCGAATTGTTTCCCCGGCTTGGTCATGAACTTAACCCGGGCGATCATTGCAGAATCTTCCATCGACATGATGCCCTGCGACTTCAATGGCTGCAGGAACATTGGCCCATAGTACTCATCGTTCAGAAGCTCCTGACCGAACTTCTTGATGATCTTGCGCATCTTCTCAACATCCGTGTCGTAAGTGACGCGGAAGGCAAGTTTCATGATCGCCCAGTCGCGGGCAAAGTTCTGTACGTGCTGGATTTCTCCGAAAGGAACCGTGGTCAATGCGCCGCGATGATGCCGCAACTGCATGGATCTGACGGAGATCTTTTCCACCACGCCCTTGGCGGACCCGATATCGATGTACTCCCCTTTCCGGAACGCATCGTCAATCAGGTAGAAAGCTCCGGAGAAGATATCCCGGATCAGGGTCTGAGCCCCGAAACCGACAGCCAGGCCAACCACCCCGGCCCCCGCAAAGAGCGGCGCGATATTCACTCCGAGTTCAGACAATGCCACCATGCCGGAAATGGCCACGATGGTAATCAGCAGGAAATTCCGGAAAATTGGCAAGAGTGTCGAAATCCGGCTTTCGCCAGGCCCGCCAATTTCGGCTTCCTCGTCCTTGCCTTCCCCCGGCCCTTCCTTGGCCATCTTGCTGTCAATCGCAATTTCCACCGCGCGATAGGCCATATAACCAATGAACGCAATCAGGGGAATTTCGATCATGGTACCAACGGCAGATGTGCTGTTGACGATCGAGATCCCCCACAAACGGACCAGCAAGGCAAGGCCGCTGAATATCACGAGAAGGCTTGCCCCGTGATCAAGTAATGTACGGAAAGGCGTGCGATGAGCCTCTCTCTCGGCAGCCTCAGCACGAGCCTGCGCGGCGGTCTCCCGGCTGTCGACCTCCTCGCCCTCGCCTCCGGATAACTCAGCCCGTTTGATATCCTCGGCAATCTGCGCCTGGGCCGCTGGCGTATCCAAACGCGGCAACAAAACCTTGTCGATCAGAAGGATCAGAAGGCCATAGACGATTACGGCGAACAGCAGCGTTTGCAGCGGTGCCACAACAAGTCCGGTGGCGTCCGACAGCCCCAGCAAGGTCCGCACGGCAGTAACCAGCCACGCAAACATGAAATAGGCTGCGGCTAGAATATGCCAAGATCTGGAGAGCACGCGCCTCCAGATGACAGCCCCCTCACCTTTCTTTCCCCTGATCAAGCTGCCGATTACATTTCGATAGACCAACGCTATTCCGGACAGGATAAGGGCGGAAATCAGCGACGAGCCGATAAACACCAGCTTGCGCGCATCATCGGGCAAACCAAGCTTCTCAATACAATTGACAAGAGCAAACAGAAAGGCGGCAAGGCCCGCCCCGATGATCAGACTCCGGTAAAGACCCTTTGCATGATGATCGTCCATCGCAATCAGACGAAGACCTGGAAGTGTCGGCGAAAGAAGGTTGAAAAAGACAATTCGAACCAGCATGAAAAGCGTCATGCAACTGAGCGCGATGGCTGCGGTCTGCAAGGTCGCTGACGAACCCCGATTGATAAACAGCATAATCAATCCGGCCACCGCGGCAAAGACAACGACCCCTGCGGTCATGACAAGCGACCTCAGGAACAAATATGCAATTTTGTCGGCTCTCTGCTGCACAGTACCGGAATAGAGGTGCGCAAACTGCTTCCGCCCCCACATAATGACGAGCCGGTAAGCCAACAGTCCGATACCGATACCCAAAAGGATCCCCAACAGGGTCCGCCCGATCCAGCTAAGGCTTCCGTTTTCTCCCTTTGCACGAAGAGTCTTTTCAACGGCATCATCAAGTTCTGGGATGGCTGCAAAAATTTGCCTGGCCACATCCCGCGCCTTTATGGCCCTTTCCGCGTATATTTCCAGAGCTGAAACAGAACCGGGGGCTTCTTCAGCAGTAGCTTGCGGCTCTTTCGGTTGGGAGGAAGGTGTATCTGCCTCGGTCTGTTGTTTTATGACCGACAGCATACCTTGCGCGTGACCTTGGACCGGAGCAGACCAGACGCCGAGCATCACAAGCAGGAACATTATAGAGACTTTGCGAGTGGCCAGACCCGGTCGGCCGAGGCCTTTTTTATATGTATCCGTTCTCATTGCAGCCCCCCGTTTTTCTACTTCTGATTAAGCAGACAACCGTTTCGGACATGTAAAAGCAAACAAAAAAATGGCGGTCAGGAAAACCGGACCGCCAAGAGGGACAGGGTATTTCCGAGCGCTAAATCAGCGCAAATCAGTTCAGGACGACGTGTTTCCAATGCGCCAAACGCCGCTCGGCTTCACCAACCGTCATCCGGTTAAACCGTGCCATGGCCTTCGCACGAACATCTGCCGACAACCGGTGACGCCAGGGGCCGATCGACAACAGCGCACTGACCGTGATCGCCGACAGCCCAGCCGCCTTTGCAATCGTCAGGAAAGGTTCCGGTTCCGAACGCACCATCCAATGGCTGACTTCCTCCACACCACACCGGACCATCCAGGCAAAGGCAGCAACAGTTTCAGGGAACCTGTCTTCAGTCGCAAACCTGCGCAGGGTCGCTTCAGACACCATTCCGCGTTTGGCCAGCAAGAGCACACGGTTACTCGCCGTCTCGAAGTCATACCGGCTCAGCCAATATTCGTTGGTCATCCGCTGTGCCGCAATATCACCGGCCTCAGGCATCCGTTCAGCATCAGCCAATTGACCCCGGTTGATCAGCGCTTTGCGAACTTCATCACAAGCGACGGCAACAAGCTGCTTGATGTGATGCTCAGCAAGGTCGTTACGTTCGCTGAGAGACATTTGTGTTGCCGCATCTGCTGTAGACTCGCCGATCAGCTTGACCATTGTGTCGTCCGAGAACACTGCACCCGCATTGCCTGCGACCTCACGTTTGACCTTGACATCCCCGCGGCGAACGAGAACTTCAGTCACTTGTTCGGAGAGAACATCACGCTTTGCAATGGCAAGGCGGTGCGCATTGCCATTCACATCTGCAATGCGCACAAGATCGGCATCCCTTAGGACGGTCGATTCACGCAGGACCGGCTCCGCCACTTCGATATCATCGTCGGCAAGTTTGCGGAGTGTCTCTTCAGGGCCACGTCTGAGACATGCCATTTTCTCGGCCACGAACCTGCGCACTTCAACCTCAACCATACCAATCAAACGCAACAGCACGTGATCGTAGGTGTCGACTTGCTCGTCGGAACAGCGGTCGGACGTAAAGGCAAAAAGCGTCGCGACATGCCGGGCCAACTCGGCGCTCCGGGAGGTATCGGCACCGCCATCAAGCTCCTGGAAATTCACCAGTTCGGTTTTCAACACTTCGGTCATGCTTTGCTACCTGGTTATGGACTGCTTGCTGGCCAAAGTGACTGTGAGTTTTAAAAAAGGAAAAAACGGAAAAGCGAGGAATAAAATCGTCTTTTGCTAAAATTTGCCAATAACTCGATAAATATAAGATAACTTGCTGATATTATTAATTTTTTTGAAAAATTTAGGCATAAAACCCAGCCTGGAAAGGTGGGATTTTTTTTCCTAGCAGGCACTTTTTGCCCTGGCATGATGCGAAAAGCTATTCTTGCGCCTGACCACCGCCTGACATCTTAAAGGAAACGTCCCCCATGAGAGATACTCCGCGCCCCGGTGAACAAACCCTGGGAAAGGATCCTGCCAGTCTGCCGATCGATGCCGGACTTGTCTTTATCGGTCACATTCAAACGCCCTGGCGGGACCGCCACGCGTGCCCCAGAAGCGGTGGCGGATCCGAAGAGATCTGCACGATTGAATTGAAGCCGGAATTTCAAGAGGGTCTGCAATCGGTCGAAAGCTGTTCCCACCTGATCCTGTTGTACTGGATGCATGAAGCCCGGCGGGATCTCATCGTTCAAGCACCTGCTTTCGACAGTGTGCCTCATGGGTGTTTTGCCTTACGCAGCCCTGTCCGGCCCAACCCGGTGTCGCTATCCGTTGTGAAATTGATTTCAGTTGAGGGAAACCAACTGAAGGTCCAGGGCCTGGATTGCCTCAACGGTACGCCGCTGATTGACATCAAGCCCTATTTCCCCCGCAATGATTCCGTGCCGGACGCGACCGTTGGCTGGCATGAAAAGCGCACCCATCCAGACAGGCGCTCGAAGGACTGCTGAAGCCAGACAAACGAAGACAGGAAGTAACCGTCCATTTTCACCAATCTGTTTTTACCGGCGCAGAACAGATACGCTCCCCCGGACGGTGATCATTGGAGAGTACAAATATGCCAAAGGTTGATGGTTTTGGAGGCTTTTTCTTTCGCGCGGAAAACCCGGCTGCGCTTGCCGAATGGTATGAGACACACCTTGGTGTTCTAAAAGTACCCACCAGCTATGACGGCGACGTCTGGGAACAGAAGGCAGGGCAAACTGTCTTTTCGCCATTCAAGAAAGACACCGACTATTTCGGCAGGCCCGAGCAACAATGGATGATCAACTTCCGCACATCAGACCTCGCTGGCCTCGCCGCTGATTTGCGCGCAGCCGGGATTGAAGTAACGATTGACCCGGAGACCTATCCCAACGGCCGGTTCGCACGATTGCATGATCCGGAAGGCAATCCCATCGAACTCTGGGAGCCTGCAGGCTAAGGCCGTTCAAACGAAAAAGGGGCGGATTGCTCCGCCCCCAAGTCATCTCATTTCCGCTTGAACTCAGGCGATATCAAAACGGTCCGCGTTCATGACCTTCACCCAGGCAGCAACGAAGTCCTTGACGAACTTTTCAGCCGCATCGTCCTGAGCGTAGACTTCAGCGTAAGCCCGGAGGATGGAGTTCGAGCCGAACACCAGATCCGTGCGGGTCGCTGTCCATTTGACAGCACCGGTCTTGCGGTCCTGGATCTCATAGACACCGTTGTCGGCCGGAACCCATTTGTAGTCCATGTCCGTCAGGTTGACGAAGAAGTCCGTGGTCAATGCCCCTTCATTCTCTGTGAAGACGCCATGTTTGGTTGCACCATGGTTGGTTCCCAGAACACGCATACCACCGATCAGAACGGTCATTTCCGAAGCCGTCAGGCCCATCAGCTGGGCACGGTCGAGAAGCATCTCTTCCGGGCTGACAACATAGTCCTTCTTAAGCCAGTTGCGGAAACCATCAGCGAGAGGTTCCAGAACATCGAAGGATGCCGCATCGGTCATCTCATCGGTCGCGTCACCACGGCCCGGTGCGAAAGCAACCGAAACGTCATGACCGGCGGCCTTGGCAGCCTTTTCAATACCGACATTACCGGCCAGGACGATCACATCTGCAATGCTCGCGCCATATTCCGATGCAATTGGCTCCAGAACACCGAGCACCTTGGCCAGGCGATCCGGCTCGTTGCCTTCCCAATCCTTCTGAGGAGCGAGACGGATACGGGCACCGTTGGCACCGCCGCGCATATCGGACTGACGGTATGTGCGGGCACTATCCCAGGCAGTCGACACCAGCTCTGAGATTGACAGACCGGAGGCCGCAATTTTGGACTTGATGGCACCGATGTCGTAGTTGACCGGGCCAGCGGGGATCGGATCCTGCCAGATCAGGTCTTCAGCCGGAACGTCCGGACCGACATAGCGCACCTTCGGGCCCATGTCGCGGTGGGTCAGCTTGAACCAGGCGCGGGCAAAGGTGTCCTTGAAGTACTCCGGATCAGCCATGAACTTCTGGCAGATCGCATTGTAGGCCGGGTCCATCTTCATGGCCATGTCGGCATCGGTCATCATCGGCATGCGGCGGACGGTCGGATCGCTCGCATCAACCGGCATATGCTCTTCCTTGATGCCAACTGGCTGCCACTGCTGCGCGCCTGCCGGGCTCTTGGTGAGTTCCCATTCGTAACCGAACAGCAGCTCGAAGAAGCCCATGTCAAACTTGGTCGGGTTGGTCGTCCAAGCGCCTTCGATACCAGAAGTAATGGCTTCGCTTGCCTTGGCTGTGCCGGCAGGGTTGGCCCAGCCGAAACCCTGGTTTTCGATGGCCGCGCCTTCCGGCTCAGCGCCAAGCGTGCTGGCGTCGCCATTGCCGTGCGCCTTGCCGACCGTATGGCCGCCAGCTGTCAGCGCTGCGGTTTCTTCGTCGTTCATCGCCATGCGGGCAAAGGTTTCGCGAACCTGCTGAGCAGTCTTCAGCGGATCGGGCGTGCCATTGACCCCTTCCGGGTTCACATAGATGAGGCCCATCTGAACGGCTGCCAGCGGGTTTTCCATGGTGTCCGGCTTGCCGACATCTTCGTAACGCTCATCAGACGGCGCAAGCCATTCCTTTTCCGCGCCCCAATAGGTGTCCTTTTCCGGATGCCAGATATCGGTACGGCCAAAGCCGAAACCGAATGTCTTCAGACCCATGGATTCGTAAGCAATGGTGCCAGCGAGGATGATCAGATCACCCCAGGAAACCTTGTTGCCGTATTTTTTCTTGATCGGCCACAGCAGACGGCGGGCCTTATCGAGGCTGGCGTTGTCCGGCCAGGAGTTCAGTGGCGCGAAGCGGATGTTGCCTGCGCCGCCACCGCCACGGCCATCGGCCAGGCGGTAAGAGCCTGAGGAGTGCCATGCCAAGCGGATCATGAGACCACCGTAATGACCATAATCGGCAGGCCACCAGTCCTGGCTTTCGGTCATCAGCGCATGCATGTCTTTCTTCAGCGCTTCGACATCGAGCTTCTTCAGCTCTTCGCGATAGTCGAAATCTTCGTCCATCGGATTGGTCTTGCTGTCGTGCTGATGCAGGATGTCGAGGTTCAGCGCGTTCGGCCACCACTTCGTAACCGGCTTGTCATTCGACGTGTTGCCGCCGTGCATGACAGGACAGCCACCTGACTTGTCTCCCTTCGCGTCCA
>JBNKOQ010000171.1:0-7280 GCA_050294735.1 Roseibium sp.
CTCAAGGGTCAGGAATTTTCCATCGTGCCGGACAGACAGTTCGGCTGTGCCGCCTTCGGGGCTGAATTTGATCGCGTTGCTCACCAGATTGATGACGATCTGCTTGAGCGCCCGGCGGTCAGCCGGCAGAACCGGCAAGGTGCCCGCCGCAGGAAACTGCAGGTGAACGCCTGCATTGTCGGCAATCGGCGCCATCATCGCCCGGCAGCTCTCCAGACAGTCAGCCAGATCGACCGGCTCGACAACCAGCGGCATGTGGCCGGTCTCGATCCGCGAGCTGTCGAGAATGTCATCAACGACCTGCAGCAGATGCAATCCGGATTGATGAATAAGCTCCGCATATTCCTGGCTTTGGGCCGCAGAACCGTTTGCTGCCGCCCCGCCGCGCAACATGTCTGAAAACCCGATGATCGCGTTCAACGGGGTCCGCAACTCATGGCTTGCGCTGGCGATGAAACGGGTTTTGGCGATTGAGGTCTCTTCCGCATCCTCGCGCGCCTGCCGCAACGCCTCGTCCTGAGCCTTGCGTGCCGAAATATCCTGTAAGGTCAACCGGAGACCAGCCGCACTGCCGCTTCCCGCCTGACGGAAAGACAAGGCGCACCACACATATTCAGGCTCGCCCTGTTCGCCCGGGGCATTGGCTCCCTTGCGCAACCGCAGCTCAACACTGGCCGGGCCTGAGTTCCCCCGAGCGTCGGCCAGGCGGGTCAAATACAATGGCCTGTCGGAGACATGAACGCGCTGGAACAGCCAGTCGCCTTTGGCCTGCCTTGGCGTTATGCCGAGGATCGTTTCCACAGCACCGCCTAGGATCCGGGCAGTTCCATCGGCTTCCACCGCACAGATGACATCACTCGCCGCTTCGTTGAGAAGCCTCAAGCGCTCCTCTCCCGCCCGCATAACGCTGCGCGACCGCTTCTGGTCGAGAGCCAGCCTCAGCGCCAGCACGGCCATATAACAACAGGCCGCCAGCGCGGAAATCAGCATTGCATGGGGTGTGGCCAGTTCGAAGGCCGGCATAGTGCTGCCGGCCAGGGCAAGACCTGCGACAAAAGCCAGGCACAGGGCCGCAGTTCCGAGAATCACCCGGCGCGATCCGGAGAGCGCCGCCTCCATCGGCACAACGGCCAGCCAGAGCAGCGCGAATGAGGACAGCCCCCCGGTGAACAGGCACAATCCGGCAAGAAAAGAGGCAAAGAGCGTTGCCGAGACGGCATGCGCCCGCTCAATGTTCCCGGTTTGCGACAGATAAAGGGCCAGCGGCCACTGACCAAGCAACCAGGCCAGCACGAGGGCAACCGGCAAGGTAGTCGGGCCCAGAAGCGCCAAATGCAGGGGCAGAATCAAAAGCGCTGCCGCGCCGCTGCCCAGGCAGCCCGCAATAAACGCCCGATGACGGGGTTCCTGCAAGGGGTCGCCGAGGGCAACTGGATGCACCAGTTCATTGAGGTGACGGCGGATGTTTTCCGTCAATCCGGATAATTTCAACAGGTGGTTACGCACTACACTCTACCAGGCCCAATACGCGGGCGAATGGATCCAACCGATTTGACTTTATTTTGCCGCCGACCACTTAAGGAACGATAAAGGATAAACCCCAAACCGGCGTTCAAACGGAAAAAATCAAATGAAACGGTGCCTTGCGGGGAAATCGGTAAAATTTTACACAAACTCTCTGAAAACTTGTCTCAAATGCCTGTTTCATTTGAATAAAATAGGACTTCTCGACTCAACTCAACCTTCGGATGTGGGTGCTAACTTCGGCTCATAACAAAAAGCGGAACCGTCTTTCAGGACGAGTTTTGCTGGACTGAAATGAACTGAAGGGTGGCATCAATGTTCTTTTTGCTGAGGACTGCATTCTGGTTGACGCTTGTGCTGGTTCTGATCCCGCTTGGATCAGACCGTGAGGCAGAATCCAGTGCGTCCATCGATCCCGTGGCAGCCTATTTCGCAGCCCAGGAGACCGTGTCGGACCTTGGCGGTTTCTGCCAGCGTAATCCTCAAACCTGCGAGACCGGCGGCAACGCCCTGGCTGCAATCGGAGCCCAGGCCCGCGACGGCGCAAGGATCGTCTATGAGTTCCTTGATACGCAGGTTGCCGAGAACAAGGCCGGTGCGGAACCGGCAACAGAAGATTTTTCCGGATTGATCACAGGCTCGACGTCCGCATCCGGCGGCACCTTGACCGCGCAGGATCTCGCACTGCCCTGGCAAGGCGGCGCGGCTGCGCAATTCGTTCCGGATTTCGAAATTGGGCCCATCCCGCGGCCCAACCCCCGCGCAGGTTAAACCAGCCCGGGGGGCCGTTTTTCGGGGAAAGAGACCTCCTTTTCCGAAAAGCGGTTGTTTGCGCCACTTGCCTGCCGCCCTTGCTGGTTATCGGCCAGGACTGGCGGCGGAAGGACGGCAAACTCTAGCGGATCTTTCCGCTGCGCCGCAAATGGATAGCTGCCCATTCCATTTGCGGCGTTTCTTTCTTTGCCAAGAGACGCGAATTGCAGGTCCCGCATTGCATGTTGCCGCCTGAAGGCTATATCTGACAGCAACAGGCACTTTAAATTCCGGCGACCTTGTAAGGCACCATGACAAGCACTCTTGATGACATCATCGAAACATTCGACTTTCTGGACGACTGGGAAGACCGCTATAAATATGTGATCGACTTGGGCAAGGAATTGTCGCCCCTGCCTGAGGCAGAGAAGAACGACCTCAACAAGGTGCGCGGCTGCGTTTCCCAGGTCTGGCTGGTGACGGAAATTTCCAAAAACGCCGACGGCCAGCCGGTCATTACCTACCGGGGCGACAGCGATGCGCTGATTGTCCAGGGGCTGGTAGCCATTGTTCTGGCGCTTTACTCCGGCAAGACCGCAAAAGACATTCTGGACACCGATGTCGATGGCCTGTTCGGCAAGCTTGGCCTGCAGGAACACCTGACCCCGCAACGCTCCAACGGCCTGAAATCCATGGTCGGCCGCATTCGCTCGGATGCCGAAAACGCTCTCGTCTCCGCCTGAGGCCACATAAGTCTACCCGGCACGGCAGCTGAGGATCTGCCCATCCCCTGCCGCTGCGACCGTGCGATAGCCATAGCGGTCGGCTAGGCTGGTTAGCGCGATCTGCAGCACAACCTTGCCCGAACGCGCAGGCCATCCCCGTTCCATCTCGACGGTCTTCAGCCCCTTCAGATGGCAGCAGACATCGACAAGCAGCGACGCCAGGACCGGCTCAAGAGCCGCAAGTGTTCTCTCGACCCGCTGCCGGGCGGCAATGACATCGTCGGACAGGTCCGATGCCCGGCCAGGCCCGGCCTTGCCGCCACCGGGAGCTTCGGTGCGCCATCCGGTGGAGACACGGGGTGCGAGACGGGAAAACTCGTAATCCGCCCGCAACCGTTCACCGGCCTCGACTTGTGCCCTGTCCAGCAACGCCCTGCCCTTCCGGTCCTTCCGGCTGGCGAGCCAGATCAAGGGGCTCTCCGCCAGATTGACCGTCGCCGCAACGAAACGCCGCGCACCGCACGGATCGGGCACCTGGCTCTCGGCTGTGTTCCGGTGCTGATCAAGAAAGCCATCTCCCGCACTCAGCCAGCGCCGCAAGGCCATCCGGCCGGCGGGTGACAGACACAGATCGCCGGGCTGGCCTGCCGTCCTTTCGACAAAGCCCCGGCTCTGCAATGCGGACAGCATCTGTGCCGTGACGGGCCGGCCTTTACCACCAGCTTGGATAATGCTCCCCTCCCCGAGAACCGCGTCGTATTTCAACACCGCGCCGCTGGCAGACAGGGCCTTGAGAGTGGCCAGCAGCGATTTCTTTCCCGCAATCGTATGATCCAAAGCCTTGGTGTTCATTGCATGTCTCCCGCCGGTACAGGGAGCTGGCTGCCGTCCCGCATTGAAATCAGCTGCTCGATCTGACAGACCATCTCGTCAAATGCCCCATCATCCCGTCTGCTCTCGATTTCCCGGCAGGCGTAGGCCACCGTCGACCGGTCGCGCCGGTAGCGATGGGCGATTTCAGCCAATCTCAATCCGATTTCGACATGCGCCAGATACATGACCAGCTGGCGGGCTTCCGCGACATGCGCCCTGCCGCGGGTGGTTCTGTAAAGCTCACAGGGCTTTATGCAGAACGCCCGGGAAACATACCCCTCCGCAAGATGCAGATGGGCCGCAATTCGATTGTCCGCCAGCAGCGCGGTTAACCCGCCAGGAGCATGAACCGGCAGCTGCTGGGCGTCCCCTTCCCGGTAATCTCTCATTGCACATCTCCAATGTTGCCNAAAACAAAGGCCTGTTGCTTCTAGGCTTATTTTCCTACATTGTAGCAATGCAATTTATGGTTAGGGATAAGTTTATAAACAACCTTAAGGAATGAATTTTCGACAGTCAGGAAAAACGGCTATTTCCTGGCATTAAGAAACTGAATTCAATAGTTCTTTTAGATCAGCGCGACTTGCCCGGCCGCACTGGCATCCAGAAACCCGCGTGCGAATAAAAACGGCCGCCTGTGTGACAGGCGGCCGTTTTAGCGTTTTCCATTTCCGCAAACTCTCGTCGCGGTAAAAGTTATTTAGCGCGCTTGCGCTGCTGGCCGAGGCCCATCTTCTTGGCCAGTTCCGACCGTGCAGCCGCATAGTTCGGCGCGACCATCGGATAGTCTGTCGGCAGGTCCCACTTTTCGCGGTACTCTTCCGGGGTCATATCGTAATGGGTGCGCAGGTGCCGCTTCAGCGACTTGAACTTCTTGCCGTCTTCAAGGCAGATGATGTAATCGGCCATGACCGACTTCTTCACCGGAACCGCGGGCTTCAAGGGCTCAGGCTCAGGCTCGTGAGAGGCAGTCGACGTGCGCTGGAGAGCCCCATAAACATCATTGATCAGGTTCGGCAGATCTGTAGATGCCACCGTGTTGTTGCTAACGTATGCAGAAACAATGTCAGCGGTCAGGTCAATAAGGTTGGTATCCACCGGACTATCAGTCATTTTTCACCCGTTCTCTATCCTGTTCAGGAAACTTGGTCCATTTTGCCTGACTAGATGCTAGATGAGGAACACGCGCAAATATTGGATACTTGCAAGTGAGCTTAAATCAAAAATGATTCTACTTAGCAGGCAACGGTTAGGCCCTTATATCCCTGCCCCTGAGCCTTCACAACCCCTGATTCCTGATAAATACAGTAATATTTCTTCAAACCAGAGCTTGGAGGAAATAATCTCCAAAACATGACGTAACGACACTAAACAATGAATTTAATATTTATTAAATTGTGCATACAGCCTAGGTTCTATGAAAATTTGAATAGAAACCATATGCGACAATCAACCGCTACAGCTTCTCCGGCCCGAGGACATCTTTAAGGTCATCGATCCTGGTGTCCGCGCAAGGCCTGTAACCTACAGCATACGCTGCCTTGGCGAGAAGATGTGCCGAGACTGGTGCAGTCAGACGAAAGAACACAACCCCTGCAACAGCCCGTGTCACGACGCCAAGATCCCCCGCATAGACTGCAAGGGCGAGCAGCATGACCCCGGAGCCGAGCGTGCCGGCCTTGGAGGCCGCATGCATGCGCATGTAGACATCCTTCAGACGCAAAAGCCCAATGGAAGCCACGAGGGCGAACAAGGACCCGATCACCAGCATGATACCGGTGATGATATCGACAGCGGCCGTCATTGTCCTGCCTCCCTTCTCTCGATGCTTTCCTGAACTTCCTGCATGATGGTCTCATCTCCCGCCGTGCCTCGGTTTAAGACGAAGCGTGCGAATGCGACCGTGGCGAGGAACCCGACAAGTCCGAGGGTGATCGCAATGTCGATGTAGAGATAATAATCGGTCAGGATGCCGATCGCGGCGATAAATCCAATGCCGACGGCGACCAGCATATCGAGCGCCACAATCCGGTCCGGCAGGGTTGGACCGCGGACCGTGCGGACAACGATCAGCACGAAGGAGACCGTCAGAATCGCCAGAGAGATCTGAACGCAAATACCCAGAAACGTGTCGGCAAAGACTTCAGCGGGGGTCATCGGAACACCTCCAGGATTTTACGCTCGAAGCCGTTCTTGATGTCGTCGATCGTCCCCTGCGGGTCGGGCACATCGATGCAATGCACATAGAGCGTCTTGCGGTCCTCCGAAACATCCACGGACAGGGTGCCTGGCGTCAGGGTGATCAAATTCGCGAGCATGGTGATTTCGAAGTCCTGATCCACGGTCAGCGGATAGGCGATAATTCCCGGCTGAAGGTCGATCTTCGGGCGCAGAACGATCACGGCGACACGCCAGGCCGACAGAACCAGCTCGTAGATGAACAGCGCCGCAAGATCGAGCGCCTTGCCGGCCCGGTTGAAGTATGTGCCCGTTCCGGCCTGTTCCCGGATCAGGTAAAGCGCACCTGTCGACAGGACAAAGCCGAAGGCCAGGTTCATGACCGTGAAGCTTCCGGTGACAGCGCCCCAGGCCAGCGCCATCAGAATGTTTATGAGGAACAAACTGGTCATCTAGAAGCCTCCGAAGACAGAACGCAGGTAGCCCTGAGGCTCGACCACACCGCTTGCCCCGCGTGAGACAAGCTGCAGCATCCACTCCGGCTGCAGGCCAAAGTAAATCACCAGCGCCGTCAGAATACCGATGGGGATCCACAGAGCCGACGAGGTGAGCTGCTCGGCGGGGCCGATGCGCGCCGTCACGGTGCCGTCGGTCGTTCCCTCGGGCCCGCCCCGCCAGAATGCGTAGATCCAGACCCGCCCGACGGCAAGCGTCGTCAGGAAGCCGGACACCAGGATCGCCGCGGCAAGCCAGCTGCGGCCATCGCCAAATGCGGCGTCAACCAGCATGATCTTCGGCCAGAATCCCGAGAAGGGTGGCAGGCCGGAGACGGCGAAGCCAAGCACCAGAAAGACCGCTGCGAAGGCCGGGCTGGCACCATAAAGACCGCCCAATTCACGCAGCTTGTAGGATCCGCCCATCAGGTTCATCACGCCAGCGGCCATATAAAGCGCGGTCATGACGATGATCGAATGAACCGCATAGAAAATCGCGCCGGAAATCGCCAGGGTCGAGCCGACCGCGACACCCGCAAGCATGGAGCCGATGCCGGTGATCACCAGATAGCCGAAGATCCGGCGGACCTCGTTCTGGGCCAGAGCGCCCATCACACCCGTGATCATCGTTGCAATCGCCACAAGCGCGATCAGATCGGCCATATAGGCCCGCGAGGCGGGCAGCAGCAGGACAAAGACACGGATCAGCGCGTAGACGCCAACCTTGGTCAGC
>JBNKOQ010000172.1:0-7167 GCA_050294735.1 Roseibium sp.
GAAGGAAAAGCGCGGTCTGGTCATCGTCGATCCGGCGTATGAAGTGACCGACGAATTCGACCGTATGGCCAAAGCCATCACCAAGGGCTGGCGGAAATTCTCCAGCGGGACGTTCGCCTGCTGGTATCCCCTGAAGGACAGGCGGGGACTTGCGGCTTTTCACGACGCCTTGCGTGAGGCGGAGGTGCGCGACGTCCTGACCCTCGAGCTCAACGTCGGAAGAAGCGGACCGGATACAGTCATGCTCGGCTCGGGCATGACAATCATTAACCCGCCCTACACGCTTGCCGATGAGATGAGAACCGTTTTACCCTGGTTCTGCAACATCCTGGCAAAGGGGAGCGGAGCAGGATGGTCCGTCGAACAACTCATTGAGGAATAGCAGTCGCGCTCCCTCTAACGGCTTGACGCGGGAAGAAGCCTCCCCCATCGTCGATCTATTGGAAAAATGGCTTAGGAGTAGGGATCCGTGATCCGGTTTCGCCTCGTAAATTTAATCCTGTCCTGCCTGATTTTGGCGACCGCATTGCTGTCTGGGTCCGCTTCATGGGCGGACAACCGGGCCTATTTGTCGATCAATGGGACAACACGCCTTCCTGACTGCAGCGCAGCTTCCGTTCAATCTGCCGTGGCGGGCACTCTGGCCCGGGCGAAAGTGTCCTACGCCGACGGGCGCGCAATCACCGGCATCGACCGTATCCAGGAGGTAGCCTACCGGGCCAACGGTATCAGCCCGCTTGCCCGCCGTTATTGCCGGGGCACCGCGACACTCACCGATGGAACGACCCAGACAGTCCACTACAAACTGGTCGAGCACGCCGGTTTTGTTGGCGTGCAGTGGGATGTTGAGGCTTGTCTGTCGCCACTGGACAAGTGGCATGTCTATGGTGGCCACTGCAGCACCACCAGGCCCCGTTGATACGCACGACAACGGATGATCTGTAAGATGACGCTTTTTCCAGCCTTCACGGTTCGAAAGCTGATGACCATTCTGGGGGCGGCCGTCATTTTCGCCAGTGCAGCCTTGCCAGCCCGCGCGGGCGGTCAGCCGGGCGACTTCGACTATTACGTCCTCACCCTCTCCTGGTCGCCAACCTACTGCGCGAAAAACGGCCGGAACGCCGATCCGATGCAGTGCCGGGCGACCAAACCGTTCCGTTTCATTGTCCATGGCCTTTGGCCGCAGTACGAGCGTGGCTGGCCGGACTTTTGCCAATCCAACAATCACCGGCTCGACCGGCGAACCGTTTCCGATATTCTCGACATCATGCCGAGCCGCGGTCTGGTCGCCCATCAGTGGCGCAAACATGGCACATGTTCCGGCATGAGCCCGGAAGAGTATTTCGAAACGACACGGGCCGCCTTTGACAAGATCCGAATTCCAGCAGCGTTCCAAAATCTGAACCGAACCGGAAAAATTGCCCCCGACGCCGTTGAAAAAGCCTTTCGCCTGGCCAATCCCGGCCTGCGGGACGCAGCAATGGCTGTCACCTGTTCCGGCGGCGCTCTTCAGGAGGTCAAGATATGTCTGACCAAGGATCTCGAGTTCCGGACCTGCCGCGCGGTTGACCGGTCCGGTTGCCGGTCAAGCCGGATATCCGTCTCCCCACCCGCCAGATAGACAAGCCTGTCCAATCAGGCACCGCGAACCTAAGCCCCTCTACCCTTGCCCGCCCTTCTTCCTCATTCCGCTGGCAGACCGGGATACCTTGCACACCTGCCGTGCCAGCCCTCTTCAAAAGGATCATGCAATGCTTGTTCTACACTCTTCCCCCCCGTCCCCATTTGGCCGAAAGGTTAAACTTGCCGCTGACGTTCTCGGGTTGAAAAGCCGCATCACCGTTGAAAACACCAATACCGCCGATCCCAGTGACCCCATTCGCAAGCAAAACCCCTTGGGGAAGATTCCGGCGCTGGTCCTTGAAGACGGTACTGTTCTGTATGACAGCCGGGTGATCGTTGAATACCTGGACCATCTGGCTGGCGGCGGCAGGATCCTACCGGTCGGGGAAGCCCGGTTTCCCGTGCTGTGCATGCAAAGCCTGGCCGATGGCATCATGGATGCCGCTCTCCTTGAGGTTTACGAAAGCCGTTTCAAGCCAAAGGAATACCGTTTCAAGGACTGGACCGACTACCAGGCGGCCAAGGTCACCCGCGGTCTGACAGCTCTTGAGGCTGCCCCTCCTGCCCCGCTTTCACAGTCCAGTGATGCCGATGCCGGCAACATCGCCCTGGCTTGCGCTCTCGGTTATCTGGATTTGCGCTTTGGCGGCACCTGGCGGGACAGTTACCCGAAACTAGTCTCCTGGCTGGAAAGCTTTGAAGCCGCAGTGCCCGGATACGCGGCAACACGCACGGCTCCAGCCCCCATACCGGACAAGGAAAGTCCGCTCCGCTAGAAGCGGAAGGCGGGCCCGCCCGGCCCGCCAGCTTTTGTTGAAAAACTAAGTGTTTGACCCCAGGGCCTTGCGCCGCTGAACCCCATGGCGCGCCAAACGA
Source organism: Roseibium sp. (assembly GCA_050294735.1). Taxonomy (GTDB): domain Bacteria; phylum Pseudomonadota; class Alphaproteobacteria; order Rhizobiales; family Stappiaceae; genus Roseibium. Next base: position 2,500 of record JBNKOQ010000172.1, read on the forward strand.
ATACCGGAACGCAGGATCCGGCTGACATCTGCTTGCACGGCCAGTAAGGCCGGCGTCACCAGAATGACGACAAACAGACCGAAGCCGAGGCCATAGGCCAAGGTAATCACGGTCGGCATCAGGAACTGTGCCTGGCGGCTTGTCTCGAACAGCAGCGGTGCCAGGCCGAATACCGTGGTCGCGCTCGTCAGCACCACGGGGCGCAGCCTGTCGGAAACACCGTCGATCAGAGCCTGACGAAAATCCCGGTCCTTCGCATATTCATCAATGGTCGTGACAAGAACGATGCTGTCGTTGATGATGATCCCCGCCATGCCGATGAATCCGATGACTGAAAACATGCTCAAGGGAAGCTGATGCCAGTGGTGCCCCCAGATCATCCCGATCAAACCGAACGGAATAACGGTCATAATCACCAGCGGCCGGGTCCATGAGGCAAAAATCCAGCACAGCGTCAGATAGATCCCCCCCAGACACACGGAAAATGACACCAGCGCATCGGAAAGGAAGTCCCGCTCCTGTTCGGCAAGGCCGGCCATTTCGCTCTGAACATCATAACGGGCGGCAATTTCGGGCAAAAGAGTGTCCTGCAACATGGCGGTCACCCGCTCCGCGGCGACCGGATCGTCTTCTGATATATCCCCACTGACACGCAGGGTCTGCAGCCCGTTTTCCCGGCGCACGGACGCAAAGCCGAACGAGCTTTCGACATCCACGATTTCACTCAGGGAGACGTAGGCTCCCGTTGGCGACCTCAGCCGGGTTTCATAGACGAAGGCCGCATCAGTCTCGGTATCCGGCAAACTGACCTTTACAGTCGCCGTCCTGCGGCCCACGGGAAATTCAGAGACCTTGATACCCTCAAGGCGGTCACGGAGAACACGGGCGACGGAATCCGTCGTAAAGCCCAGCGCTTCCCCTTTCGGTGTCAGCCGTAAACTCAGCTCCGCCTTGTCGTAAGACAGCGTGTCTTCCAATGCGCTGACACCCGGCATAGCGGCGAGAGCCTGCTTCAAGTACTCAGCAGCCTCCTTCAGCACGCCCGTGGAGGTGCCATAGAGGCGGACATCAATAGCGTCACCGCCCGGACCGGAGCGCCCGCCACGTACCGCCAAGGTCTCCAGAAGCGGTCCTTTGCGGATCTCCTTCTGCCAATCGCCAATGAAGCGGAAGGCCGAATAGGGTCTGAGGTCCGGATCTATCAACTCAATCGACAGGCCTCCAAGCTGGTCCTCATCCTTGCTGTCAGCCCCGTTCAGTGACCGCCAGCCGGCATTGGCTCCAACCGTCGCCAGGGCGAAGGAAACCGGCGCGCGGCCATACTGGCTGGCGTAACGCTGGTCCACCTCATCCAGGGCCCGTTCCATTTCGGACAGCATGGCTTTCGTGTCGTTCCTGTTCGCCCCCGGCATCATCGCGATATTGGCATTGATGACATTCCGCTCCGGCGCATTGAAAAACCGCCAGCGAACCGTGCCGTCGAAAAAAAGGCTCACGGAGATCAGAAGCGTCATGACCGCGATGCCCAGCACAGGATAGCGGAACACGATCACCGCTTTCACAAAGGGACGGAACAGCCTGGCCTTGAACCAGTCGAACCCCTTGTTGAAGGTACGGTTAGGCCAATCGTACCAATGGTCCTTCCTGCTTGATGCCAGAGCGTGACGCATGTGGGCCGGCAAGATAAGGAACGATTCAACCAGACTGGCGACCAGCACAACACCAACGGTAAAGGGAATGTCCTCGATCAGTTCGCCAAACCGTCCACCAATCGCCACCAGACCGGAAAAAGCAATGATGGTCGTGATCGACGCCGAAAACACCGGAGCAGCCATGCGCCTGGCGGCCAGAACGGCAGCTTCGGCAGGACCGTAGCCGCGCCGCGCAAGAAAGTCCGCATGTTCTCCGACCACAATGGCGTCGTCGACAACGACCCCCAGGCAAATGATCAGGGCAAACAGCGAGAACATATTCAGCGTCACGCCGAAGACAAACATCAGACCAATGGTTGCCGCCATCGAGACAGGAATGCCTGCCGCAACCCAGAAAGCCGTTCGGGAGGAGAGGAACAAAAACAAAAACCCGACGACCAGGGCGAGGCCGAAAATACCGTTTTCAACCAGGATATTGAGCCGGTCTATGATGTTTTGCGAGCGCGTTTCAGTCAGTTGAACCTTTACGCCTTGCGGCAATGCATCCTGCATATCCGCGACAACGGTCTCGACCTGACGCTGGATCTTTATGGTGTCGCCAATTGCGTCCCGGTCAACCCGCAGCTGAACTGCTGGCATCCCCTTGTGATAAAAGCTCTTCCCGCTTTCTTCACCTTCTGTGACAATATCCGCGACCGATCTGAGCAGCAGCTTTTCGCCATTGGATGGCGATCGCAAAACGATTCCGCCGAGTTCCCGTTCCGAGCGCCGAACCTGACCGGTTCTCAGACGTGCCGCCCCGCCGGCGACATCTCCGGCAGGTGTCGTCTCCATTTCGGCCGCAACAACGGTGGCGATGTCCCTGAGGGACAGGTCATGCCGGATCAGCATCGCCTCGGGGGCGGTGATCCGGATCGACGGATTGACCACACCGTTGATCGAAACCCGTGTGACCCCAGCCCGAAACAAGGCTGTCTGAAGTTCTTCTGCGTAACGGGAAAGCTGATCCGCGTCGACGGGTCCATAGATAACCACATTGGTGACCCGGTCGTGGAAACTGCTGCGCACCACAGTCGGCTCTTCAACCTCATCCGGAAGACTTGAGCGGGTCTGGTCGACAGCGGCCTTGATATCGTCAACCGCCTGCCCCATGTCCCAGCCGGTTTCAAATTCGAACGTCAGAGTGGCCCGCCCCTCCCGCGCAACCGAACTCGACTCCTCCACGCCCTCGACCGCCAGAAGCTGAGGCCCCAGAAGCTCCACCACCGCCCGGTCCATGTCCTCCGGCCCCGCGCCGGGCCAGACGACCGTGACGGTCACCCTCTCGTTGATAATGTCAGGAAAATACTGCGCCCTGATTTTCAGACCTGCCGCGATTCCCCCCAGGAGCATGAAAGCCAGCAGCAAGTTTGCAGCGGTGCGGTGACGCACCATGTAGTCAAAAAACGAAGTGAATTCGGAGCCGCGGGGGATCTTCATACGCTAGCTCCTCTTGCCGCCGCCGTTTTCGATCCGCTTCACCAGATCCGGAGACACTTTCGGCTGGTTGAGAAGGTCGCGCAAACGCGCCTTCCGCTCATCCGGCATCTGGCTCTGGTTCAACAGCGCGATCAGCGCCTCGCGGTGCGCTGGTTCAAGGATTACCAGGTCGGAAGCTGGGCCTTCCGATGTGGTGGCCGACTGCCCTGTGACAGGGTCCGCCGCATCTGCGGATCCGACCAGTCTCGGCGTCACTTTCAGGCCGCTGCCAAGGTGCGGCAACCGCTCGCGCACATACATCTGTCCGAAGGGGGCATCGGCAACAACGAGTTCATCCCCCATGCGGCGCAAGACCCGCACAGAGACTTCTTCCAGGCGGTTCTCTTCGTCCAGCACCAGGATACGGCCGCCTTCACTGGCGGCAGAGGCCGGGATCAGAACCACATTGGTCAACTCGGGTTCTTGAAGCTTTACGGTTACGAAATCGCCTGGCCTCAACGGTGTTGCCGCTTTCGCGTCAAGAGATGCATAAAGACGGCGCCCAGCTTCCCCGTCGGCAACCACTGCCGCCGCCCGGTCCAGTTTTCCAGGGGTCGAGATTGTTCGCTCGCCAAGCCCCAATTCCGCCTGCAGCGGAGCATGAATCAGTTCGCCATTATCATCGAGAAACCGCGAAAACTGATCGGTCGACAGGGTGAAACTGACCTCCAGCGCGGCGGGGTCGATCAGAACCGCAAGCGTCTCCGACGGGCTCACGCGCCGTCCCAGGGTGGCATTGACCTGATCAAGCGTTCCTGAGAAGGGCGCGGTTATCGTGGTCTCGTCGAGCGTCCGCTCCGCATCCTCGACCGTGATCTGGGCCCGGTCGACCATCAACTCCATGCGTTCGATTTTCTTGCGCGATGTGATCACCGACTGCAAGCGGTTGGACAGGGATTGCTCGAGCGCGGCAACGGAAAGCTGCTCCTGCTCCACCTGGGCCATTGTGGAATAGCCCTTCTCACGCAATTGCTGCTGGCGGTCCAAGGCCTGACGGCGCAGTTCCAGTTGCCTGCGGGCCGCCTGCAATTCCTGCTCAGCACCCGTAATGGCCTCTTCCGCTTCGGCCTTCTGCGCTTCCGCATCCGCCAATGCAGCTTGCGCATCCAGAAGCGAAGACATTGCTTCAGCTGGATCGATTCTGACCAGAAGTTCGCCGTCGGCAACCGCAGCACCATCCCGGAACTTCGAGGCAACCGCCACGAGCCGCCCTTCCGAACTCGACCGGATCTCCAAACTGCGCCAGCTTTCGACTTCGCCATAGGCGACGGTGACCGGCGCAATCGTTCCCGCTTCCAGCCGCGAGACATTGACAGCATAGGTCCGTTCACTCACCGGCGGGCGGCGGCGGACCTCTTCCTTGTTCAAGGCCGATGAAATCCGGTTCTGATCCGTGACTTTCAGCCGAACAGCCTTCGCTGCACTGTCCAGAAGTGCGTCCAGCGTGGTAACGGCGCTGGCAGTTAACGCCGTAAGGTCGTCTGCAAGCTCTTTAGAC